>JBDTSU010000040.1:0-17152 GCA_039930965.1 Betaproteobacteria bacterium | reverse complement strand
GATACCAAGACGCTCAAGACATCCGTGCTAGTTGACAATGGCGACACTGCAGTACTCGGTGGAATCTTCGAGACGGTTACGCGGACCGATGTCACCAAGGTGCCATTGCTGGGCGACATTCCGTTCCTGGGCAATTTCTTCAAGCGCACCGTCAAGCAGCAGGACAAGACCGAATTGCTGATCTTCATAACGCCGCGGATTATCAAGGAATCATTGACCGTCCGGTAATTGGCGTCACCACAGGGGTCCGTTATTTGACCGGCTAATAACAAGAACCTCCCAACTCCCGCTCGGGGCGCTCGCAAGGGCGCCCCGTTTTGTTTGATAATCAAGTGTAATCTCGCTATTGCCCGCGTCGACAGGGCGCCCGGAAATTGAATCTGGCTGTGGTCGTCGCGGGGCGCGGCCGCTTTTGGCTGGCAGCTGACCATTGCGCGGTCCTGTGATGAGCTGGCTGCATAGCGCCTTTCCGACCTTGATGCCGCCAAAGTCCGCGGGACTCTTCCAACAAACCTCGCGGACGCTCATTATTAGCCCATGCAACCTGATCACAAACGAAATCTCTATCTGGTGGGCATGCCTGGCGCCGGGAAAAGCACCATCGGCAAAGTACTGGCGCGGCAACTGGGCTTGCCCTTTGTTGACGCCGACCATGAAATCCTCAAGCACACCGGCGTGTCGATCGCGACGATTTTCGAGCTGGAAGGGGAAGTCGGATTTCGGCTGCGTGAATCGCAACTGATCAGCGAACTGACGCGCCGCGAAGAGATCCTGCTCGCTACCGGCGGCGGTGCCGTCTTAAGTGAGGAAAACCGCACAGCTCTCAGGCAAACCGGCGTCGTGATCTATCTGCATGCCAGCCTGGATCACCTGTGGCAACGTACGCGACACGATTCCCGCCGGCCACTCTTGCAAGCGGACAATCCGCGCGAAATCCTGAAGACGCTTCTCGACGTCCGCGACCCGCTTTATCGGCAAGCCGCCGACGTGGTGGTCGAGACCGGGCGGCAGAGCGCCAGCAAACTGGTCCATGACATTGTCGACGAACTCACCCGTCGGCATTTGTGGCCGCCCACCGCGACCACGCCGCTGAAATCGCCGACACCGGCACCCGGTGCGCTTTCCTGAACCCTGCCGACCGACGTGAATGGCCCACTGCGAAAAGACCTTATGATGATCCTCACGCCTCCCGCTCGAACAACACTTCAGGTCGTGCTCGGCGAACGCAGTTACCCGATCGTCATTGGCCCGCAATTACTGAACGACACCAGCTTGCTGGGGGCCGTCTTGCCGCAAAGGCGGATTGCACTGGTGACCAATGAGACGCTGATGCCGATCTATGGCGAGCCACTGTCGCGCAGGCTGGCTGACGCCGACATCTCTGTCTTGCCGATCGTTCTTCCGGACGGCGAAGCCTTCAAGGACTGGGCGGCGTTGAATCGCATTTTCGATGCGTTGCTCGCACACGGGTGCGATCGCAAGACCACGCTGGTTGCGCTCGGTGGCGGCGTTATCGGCGACATTACCGGCTTCGCCGCAGCCACCTACCAACGTGGCGTACCGTTCATCCAGATTCCGACGACCTTGCTCGCACAGGTTGATTCCTCGATCGGCGGCAAGACCGCCATCAATCACCCATTGGGGAAAAACATGATCGGGGCGTTTTACCAGCCGCAGCTGGTGCTGGCGGATACCGATACGCTGGCGACGTTGCCGGATCGTGAATTCCGGTCCGGATTGGCGGAGGTACTCAAGTACGGCCTGATCCTCGACGCGGTCTTTTTTGAATGGCTGGAATCCAACATCGATGCGCTACTAAAGCGCGATGGCACGGCGCTGGCTTACGCGATCAGGCGCTCCTGCGAGATCAAGGCGCAGGTCGTTGCGGCCGATGAACACGAAACGGTCGCGACGGGCGGACGGGCGTTGTTGAATCTCGGCCATACCTTTGGCCACGCCATTGAGTCGGCACTGGGCTATGGTACCTGGCTGCATGGTGAAGCCGTTGGATGCGGTATCGCGCTCGCGGCTGCACTCTCTATGGAGCTCGGCATGCTCGATGCGACGGCGTTTGGACGCACAACCGGGTTGATCGAGCGGGCGGGACTCGGTGCCCGCCTGCCCGGAACGATCACACCGGACGAAATGCTTGAGCATATTGGCCGCGACAAGAAGAATGAGGCCGGCGTGATCCGGCTGATTCTGCTGAAACGCATCGGCGAGGCGGTCGTCGATGGCACCATCAGCGCCTCGAGAATTCGGGATTTTCTGGGCCGGTCGATGCGCTAACCGGAAAACGCCAGAAATGGCGCGCCTTCACAGCCATTTTTGCCCGGAAAGGCGCGCCATTTCTGGCGTTTTGGCTCATGCGACGCGGTCCAGGCGATTAAGGAAGACCCTCATTTCTTTCGCAGCCTGCTTGTCACCTTTGGCGGAAGCAGACTCGATTCCTTGCAAATACGCCGCCCGCGCACCGTCGAAGTCCCCGGCTTGCGCAAGCGCCTTGCCCAGAAGCTTCCACGCCGCGGAATAGCCGGGATCCTGGGCAACGGCTGAGCGCAGGTGACCGATGGCCCGCGCGGCGTCTGCCGACTTCAGGTATTCGCTACCGAGCGAAAATCTCAGCAGTGGATTGTCCTTGCCGCTTGCCAGCATTCTTTCAAAACTATCGATGATGCTCATGCCACCTGCCTTTTTTCCAGCGCCGGATGGCGCGTGTTTCCGTTATTATCGCTATTCGGCAACGCCACTGCCCGCCTCGCGTCACGACCACCCAGGAGATCGCAATGATTCGCGCCTTTCGCAAATTTCACTCCCGCATTTTCATATCGGCCTGTGCGGCATTGATGCTCACCGCCATATTCCCGGCGCTGGCACAGAACAAGCCACGCGATATCAATATCGGCCTGCAAGCGGCCATCACGTCGATGGATCCGCATTTTCATAACCTGTCGCCGAACAATTCGATGATGCTGCATTTGTTCGAGCCACTCATCAAACGCGACGAAAACCAGAAGCTGGTGCCCGGTCTCGCCACATCATGGAGGTCCACCGACGACCTGACGTGGGAATTCAAACTGCGCAAGAATGTGCGCTTTCACGATGGCACGCCGTTCACTGCCGAGGATGTGGCATTCACGCTGAAACGGGCGCCCAACGTTCCAAACAGCCCGTCTTCATTCGCGACTTTTGTCAAACCGATCGTGGACGTAAGGATCGTCGATCCGCACACCATCATTTTCAAGACGGCAACCCCGCATGTGCTCCTGCCGTCCGATCTCGCCTCGGTGATGATCGTCTCCAGGTTGCATGGCGAGAAGGCCACGACTGAAGACTACAACTCCGGGAAGGCGGCAATCGGCACAGGACCCTACAAATTCGTCGAGTACGTGCCCAACCAGCGTGTCGTGGTAAAGGCCAACTATGGCTACTGGGGCGGCGAAGAGCCGTGGGACAAGGTCACGTTCAAGATTCTCACCAGCCCGTCGGGGCGGGTGGCGGCCCTGCTGTCGAATGGCGTTGAGTTCATTGAAACAGTCCCGACGGCGGATATCGCCAAGCTCTCCATGGACAAGAACTACTCACTGGTCGACAAGGTGTCCAACCGCGTCATTTATGTACACCTGAACCAGAGCACCGAGAAATCGCCGCCATTCGTGACCGGCAAGGACGGCAAGCCGCTGGACAAGAACCCCTTCCGCGACGTGCGCGTGCGAAAGGCCCTGTCGATGGCGATCAACCGTGACGCCATCGTCGACCGGGTGATGGAGAAGAAAGCCGTCGCCGCCGCGCAATTGCTGCCGGATTTCTTCTATGGCACCAGCAAGAAACTGAAGCCGGCCAAGTTTGATCCGGAAGGCGCGAAGAAGCTGCTGGCCGAGGCGGGCTATCCGAACGGTTTCGCGATGACCTTGCATGGCCCGAATAACCGCTACATCAATGATGCCAGCGTCGTGCAGGCGCTCGCCCAGTTTTACTCGCGCATTGGCATCGACACCAAGGTTGAAACGATGCCGTCGAACGTATATTTCAACCGCGCCACCAAACTGGAGTTCGGCTACATGCTGCTGGGCTGGGGCACCGAATCGGGTGAGCAGGGCTCCTCGATGCGCTCGTTGCTCGCAACCTACGATCCTGCCAAGGGAATGGGCGTCACCAATCGCGGGCGCTATTCAAACCCTGCGTTCGACAAGGTGCTCGCCGACGCGCTGGTGACGATGGATGACAAGAAGCGCGAATCGATGATCCAGCAGGCAGCCGAGATGGTGATGGGCGATGTCGGCCTCATCCCGCTGCATTACGAGGTCTCGACCTGGGCCGCGGTAAAGGGCGTGAAATATACCGCACGCACCGATCAGTACACGCTGGCGATGGGATTAAAGCCGGCCAGGTGAGTTCTCACGAAGCGTGATCCGGGAAGGGTCGCAAGCCGATTGCGCATCGCTGCCCTTCGGAAACACAAAGGAAAAGGCGCACCGAGGTGCGCCTTTTCATTGTCGGTCGATCAGGCCGGGGCCGCCCATTTTGTGTCCGCATCCAGCGGGAATATCGGGCGTGCCACATGCTTGTAAGGCACGCGTGACAGGACGGGCGTCGTGAGACCGGGTGCGTCGACCTCGATGATGCGGTCGTCGGGAAACAGCAGGTCAAAGGCGGCGCGGAAATGTCCACGCGACTTCACAATCACCGATCGGGCATTCGCGATGTCTATGCCGAACACCTCGAACATGGCCGTATCCTTGCACTGCTGGCGCACGCTGATGACGACGACGCGAATGCCGCCCACCCTCAACAGCGCCATGGGTCCCAAGGTGATCTGGTGACCGGCGGAAATGCCGCGCCGGCCGATGAGGTTGCCGTCATGCAAAGCCTCGACCACTGCCCCGGCGGCAAACCTGCCTGACAGCGGATGGGTTTCGTTGCGGTTGAATTCGACATGAAACGCGGCGCCCACGCCGAGATGGTGGGCTTGCTGCGCAAGATCAGCATCGAAAAACACGCCCAGCAGCGCGCCTTCGACACCTGCCTCGTGAAATGCCTTGAGAATCCACACCGTGTTGCCGCGCCCGCCGCCACCGGGGTTATCAGCAACATCGGCAAACAACAGCGCCGGCTTCGATGCATCGCGTCCGCATGCCAATGCCATGCGTGTCGCCTCGTCGACGCTGGTTAGCGTCGGAACATAGCGATGCCGCTCGTTCCAGGTCCGCTCGGCGATGTTCACGGCCAGCAATTTTGCCAGCGCGGCATCGTTGCGGGTGGTGACGATCACCGACATACCGTTCTTGATGGTATCGCCCAGCGAAAAACCGCTCACCACCGACACATTCATCACCCGCGAATCGGCCTTCGACTGCCCGTAGGCAATGATATCGGCGTACGGGCCGGACTTGGTGTTCTGGGTGACCGACGGCGGAATGAACGGCAGCTTGACGAACGCCGCCGTGGCCTTTTCCCCGGCGAGGATTTCACGCATCAGCGTTGCCGATTCCTGGCCACGCTCAAACATGTCGACATGCGGGTTGGTGCGATACGCCACCAGCACGTCGGCGTTGTCCACCATCTTCGCGGACACATTGGCGTGCAGGTCGAGCGTGGCGATCACCGGAACCGTCGGACCGGTGATGGCCCTGATGGCCGCCAGCAGGACACCATCCGGATCGACTTCGACGCTGCCGATGGCGGCACCGTGCAGCGACAAGAACACCCCGTCGACCGGCATCACGGCCTTCAGGCGCGCGGTCATCTCCGCAACCACTTCATCGAAAAAAGCCTGGTCGATCGGCCCGCTGGCGCCGACCATGGTGCCCATCAGAGGCAGGGGTTCCCATTCGCCTTCGTTCATCCCCGCCACAAAACCGGACATGCACACGGCGCCGCGCGGATGGGCGTCTTGCCAATCTCGCGCCATCTCTTCCCCGAACATCAGGTAGTTCTGCGCAAATTCTACGCGAGTGGCCACCGGCGAATGCGCGTTGGATTCGAGCATGAAGGTGCCGAGGGCTATGCGCGGCCGGTGAAAATTTCGCGAAGGGTTCATGCCGCCATGATAGCGGCCGCGCATTGACCCCGCCACCCCTCCGCCTCGATAATCAGGGCACTATCCCCGGGGGCGAATCATGACGGCACGACGCATCTTCATGGCAGCATGGTTATTCTGGTCCGCCTCGCTTTGCGCGCAGACGCTGATGCTAGGCACCAAACTCGAGCTCAATACCCTCGACCCGCATTTCTTTGCGGCGTTTCCGACCGGCTCGTCGCACGAACTCCTCTACGAGAAGCTCGCGGCGCTCGACGAAAAACTCGTGCCGCGCCCGCAGCTCGCCGTGTCGTGGAAGAACCTGGACAATCTCACGTGGGAGATCAAGCTGCGCAAAGGCGTGCTATTCCATGACGGCTCGCCATTCACGGCCGATGATGTGATCTTCACCTGGGAACGCGTGCCGAACGTGCCGAATTCGCCCAATTCCTTCTCGCAATTCACCCGCAATGTCGAGAAGATCATCAAGCTCGACGATCACACCATCCAGATGAAGACCGTGGTGCCGGTGCCCATGCTGCCCAATGATCTTGCCAATGTGCTGATCGTTTCCGCCTCGGCCGCCCGGGGCATGACCACGCAGGATTTCAATTCCGGCAAAGCCGCCATCGGCACGGGACCCTACCGGCTGGTCGAGTGGAAGAATGGTGAACAACTGGTGGTGGAGCGATTCGACAAATACTGGGGGGCGAAGCCAACCTGGGCAAAGGTAACCGAGCGCGTCATTGCTAAGGATCCGACGCGCCTGGCGGCATTGTTGTCGGGACAGGTCGATGCCATCGACGCCGTCCCCAGCGCCGATCTGGCCCGCGTCAGGGCGGACGGCAAGTTCGCCCTGTTCCGCGGCCCGGCCGCGCTGGTTCATTACATCGCCCTCGATTCCGCGCGCGAAATCTCGCCGTTCGTCACCGCCCGGGACGGCAAGCCGCTTGCAAAGAATCCGTTGCAGGACCCGCGCGTGAGGAAGGCGTTGTCGCTGGCCATCAACCGCTCGCTGATCGTGACGCGCATGATGGATGGCAGCGGCATACCCGCCTCGCAATTGCTGGGCGAGCAGTTTCCCGGCGCGCTGAAGGGCTTGAAGCCGGACCCGTTCGATCTCGCCAACGCGAAGGCACTGCTCAAGGAAGCCGGTTGGGCGGAAGGATTTCGCATTGTGCTGCACGCCACCAACGACCGCTATCCCAACGACGCGTCGGTCGCGCAGGCCGTCGCGCAAATGTGGACGCGACTGGGCCTGAAAGCCGAAGTCGAGACACAGCCCGGAAGTTTGTTCTTCTCGCGCGCGTCCAAACAGGATTTCAGCGCCTTCGCCGCGCAGTACGGCGCGGAAGAAGCCGCCAACAGCCTGCGCGCGCTGGTGGCCTCCTCCATTCCCGCCAAGGGGTTCGGCACCGCCAACCGCACGCGCTACACCAATCCGGTCGTCGATCAACTGCTCACCGAGGCATTGCAAACCATGGACGATGAACGCCGCAACGACCTACTGGGCCGCGCTATCCGCTTTGCGATGAACGACCAGCCGCTGATCCCGGTGTTCTATCCGATCTTCGATTTCGCGGCAAAGAAGGGATTGATGGTGACGCCGCGCGCACAGCGGCGTTTCAATGCGCTGATGATCAAGCCCGTGACAAAGTAGACAATGCGGCATGAAAGCCCAGCGCTGGCGCGGCTTGCGGATGCAAAACGGCCGGAAAGCCGCGCCAGTGCTTGCGTTGGGGTGGTTGCGTGGCGGTTGGCGGAATACGGCGCCGGCGCCTGACCGGCGGCTGTCAGCAGGGAGCAGCCGTTCATCAAAATGTCCTTCACCAGACTGTTTCCGGCAGTCTGGGGCGCAGCGGCTGGACGATGAGGCACCGGTCAGCAGATTGATTGGGCACCACCCGGGCATCAAGACCGTCGGCGGCGACATTTATATCCATCCATTCCCGAAAATGAAGACACCTAAAAAACCAGTGGTTTGTCTGTGCGTACTGTTCGCCGCGCCTGCACCCGCCCAGAACGGTGACATCACGTATCTTGCCGGCGAGACACTTGTGATCCACGCCGGACAAAAGGCCGTGGTCGTGACGCGTGACACAAAGATCAGGGACGCGACGTCGTTTCCACACCCATCGGCGGCGCAGTCCGGTTCCGCGCGGCAAATTACGCGGAAATCGATGTGCGGGAGAATTCATCGTTACGAATGGAGCGAGACAATATTGTTCTCCTGCGCGGCACGTTGCGGGCAAACACAAAGTGGATGATTCCCGACGATCATGCCAACTTCAAGATTCGAACGCGCGTCGCAACGATCGGCTTTCGCGGTACCGATACGATCGTTCGTCACGCCGACGATGTCCGCACCACCACCGTTTTCACAGTGATCGGTTCCAATATCATCACCAGTGTTGGCGGGTTTCCACCGCTCATCACCAAACCAAACGACACGGTGCAGGTGGTAATCGGTCAGGCGCCCAGGATCGTTGCCACGTCACCCGGTCTCAGCGATTCAAAGTCCCCCGCAGAGTAGTTCTGTAGTTCCTCTCACCGGGCCGTCCCGGTTTCATGTTAATGACCCGATATGCTGGCGATCCCGCGCTTGCGTCGGACAGGTATGCCGCCGTCGAAACGATTAAGATAACGTCTTCGTTTCAATAATCCGCTTTCCGCGAAATCAGCCCTGTGAGAATCTTGCCCAAGCCGCTGCCTTTCGCTGACCGCACTCAATCGATGTTCGCCCGATGTTTGCCTATACCCTCCGCCGCCTGACGCAATCCGGTTTTGTCCTGCTGGTGATGGCTATGCTCGTGTTCATCGGCGTATATGCCATCGGCAATCCGATCGAACTGCTCGTCAACCCGCAGGCCGATGAAGTGGAACGATTGCGCGCCACCGTGGCGCTGGGTCTGGACAAGCCGTTGTACCTGCAATTTGGGGTGTTCCTCAAGGGCGCGCTATCGGGTGACCTCGGCCGGTCATTCGTGTTTGGCGTGCCCGCACTGGAACTGATTCTCTCCAAGATGCCAGCAACCATTGAGTTGGCCCTGGTGGCGATGGTGATCGCCGTCACGCTGGGAATTCCGCTGGGGCTGATTGCCGGACTGAAACCCGACAGTTTTATCGGTCGCAGCATCATGGCGGGGTCAATCGTTGGCTTTTCGCTGCCGACCTTCTGGGTGGGGCTGGTGCTGATCATGTTCTTTTCCGTGTACCTGGGATGGCTGCCCTCGAACGGGCGCGGCGAGACGGTGAGCCTGCTGGGGCTACAGGTGAGCTTCCTCACCTGGGATGGCATCACCCACTTGTTCATGCCGGCGCTGAACCTGGCGCTGTTCAAGCTTTCGCTGCTGATTCGCCTTACCCGCGCGCAGACGCGCGAGGCCTTGCTGCAGGACTACGTGAAGTTCGCCCGCGCCAAGGGGCTTTCGCAATCGCGCGTGATCGGCGTGCACGTGCTGAAGAACATCATGATTCCCATCGTCACCGTGATCGGGCTGGAGTTTGGTTCCGTCATCGCCTTTGCCATTGTCACCGAGTCGATATTCGCCTGGCCCGGTACTGGTAAGCTGCTGATCGATTCCATCAATCAGCTTGACCGCCCGGTGATCGTGGCATACCTGATGGTGATCGTGATGCTGTTCATCGTGATCAACTTCATGGTGGACATCGTGTACTCCTACCTCGATCCGCGCGTGCGGCTGGGCCAATCCGCCGGGGCAGGGCACTGAGTTGCAACCTGACACGCTGATTACGGCCGATCTGGCTGCCGACTTGCCGGTTCCGGTCGAGACGCCGCTGCGCCGCATCTGGAGTGAATTCACCGAATCGAAACTGGCGTTGATCGGTCTCGCGATGTTGCTGCTGGTGCTGGCGATCGCCATCCTCGCACCCATCATTTCGCCGCAAAATCCCTACGATCTCGCGCAAATCGACCTGATGGACAGCAAATTGGCGCCAGGCGAGAAGTCGACCGCCGGCAAGGCCTATTTGCTCGGCACCGATGACCAGGGACGCGACATGCTATCCGGGATTTTCTACGGCCTGCGCATCTCGCTCGGCGTCGGTGTCGCCAGCACGGCAGTGGCGGTGGTGATCGGCCTTACGTTCGGTTTGATGGCGGGCTACTTCGGCGGCTGGGTGGATACACTTATCATGCGCATGGTCGACATCCAGCTCTCATTTCCGGCGATCCTGCTTGCGCTGATTCTACTTGCGGTATTCGGGCAGGGGGTGGACAAAGTCATCATTGCGCTCATTACCGTTCAATGGGCGTATTACGCGCGAACGGTACGGGCCTCGGCGTTGGTGGAGATGCAAAAGGAGTACGTGGAAGCCGCAAAGGTGCTGTCGCTGTCGAAGACGCGCATCCTGTTTCGCCACCTGCTACCCAATTGCCTGCCGCCGCTGATCGTGGTGGCCACGGTGCAGGTCGCCCATGCAATTTCGCTCGAGGCGACACTGTCCTTTCTGGGTCTGGGCCTGCCGATTACCGAGCCGTCACTGGGACTGCTCATTTCGAACGGCTTCACCTACCTGATGAGCGGCAAGTACTGGATCAGTTTCTATCCGGGGCTCGCGCTGCTGGTGACGATCATGTCGATCAACCTGGTGGCGGACCAATTGCGGGACGTTCTCAATCCGAGACTGAAGAAATGATGATCGACGGCAGCAAATCCCGCTCAATCGTTGCCAGGTGCGCAACCAGTGACATTGCGCTGCTGTCCCGGAGGCAGGCGGCAGGCGGCCCGAATCGTCCGTTCCATACACGCCAAGCAAGGGGGAAGCGCGGCGCGGCATGCGTGTCTCATGCAACCAGCGCCGCCAGGCGAAACACCAGCACCGGCGCGGCTCCCAGCGTCAAAATGGCCTGGAATCCGCGCCGGTGCTGGTGTTTCGCTTGTTTGTACTTTGAGGGTCTCACGTGAGCCCAGTCCTGCAAGTCGATAACCTGCGGACCCACTTCTTTACCAAGGCTGGCGTGGTGAAAGCGGTCGATGACGTGTCGTTCTCCATCGACAGGGGCCAGATCTTGGGCCTGGTCGGTGAGTCCGGTTCCGGCAAATCCATGACGGGCTACTCGATCATGGGACTGGTCGATCCACCGGGGCGCGTGATCGAAGGCCGTATCGTGTTGAATGGTCGGGACGTGACGGGGTTCAGCGGCGAACAATGGCGCTCATTGCGCGGCAACCGCGTTGCGATGATATTCCAGGATCCGATGATGACCTTGAACCCGGTATTGCGCATCGATACACAGATGATCGAAGCCCTCACCGCCCACCAAAAACTATCGCAACATGCTGCGCGGGATCGCTGCCGGGATGCGCTGACGCAAGTGGGCATTCCGTCGCCGGACGAGCGGCTGCTCGCCTATCCGCACCAGTTTTCCGGCGGCATGCGCCAGCGCGTCGCCATCGCCATTGCACTACTGAACAAGCCCGACCTCATCATCTGCGATGAGCCGACGACCGCGCTAGACGTCACGATCCAGGGCCAAATCCTGTACGAGATGCAAAAACTCTGTCGTGAATCGGGCACCGCACTGATGTGGATCACTCATGATCTGTCGGTGGTGGCGGGCCTTGCCGACAGCGTGGCCGTAATGTATGCCGGCAAGCTTGTCGAGCAGGGACCGACCGGCGATCTACTCGATCATCCGCTGCATCCCTACACACGGGGGCTGCTCGATTCGGTGCCGAGCCGCAACGTGAAGGGAAAGCCGCTGAAACAGATTCCCGGCATGACGCCTTCGCTGCTGCAAATCGGCAACGGCTGCGCCTTTCGCGAACGCTGCAGCCGCCGCGCCGACGAATGCGAAAGCGCGCCGCCGTTGGGCACACCGGCCGCCATGCCGGCGCGCAGGGTGCGCTGCTTTCACCCGCATGTGGAGGTTGCCGTGTTGGCTGACATGGACGCCACCGCATGAGTGAACCTTTGCTGGAACTGAAGCAGGTGTCCAAACGATTCGAGAAAAAACTTGATGTCGCGGGCAAGCTTGCCCGGACGCTGGGCGCAAACTTGCGTGAGGAGACCGTGCATGCGGTCGACCGCGTCGATCTCACGATTCGCACCGGCGAAGTGGTGGGGCTGGTCGGTGAATCGGGTTGCGGCAAGTCCACGCTTGGACGGGTGGTGGTCGGACTATACCCGCAGAGCAACGGTGAAAAATTCTGGCGCGGCAAGAATGTGGCGGCCATGACCGCGGATGAAAGGCGTGTCATGCAGCTCGAGGCGCAAATGATTTTCCAGGATCCGTTTGCGTCGTTGAATCCGCGCTTTCGCGTGGAAGATATTATCGGCGAGGCGCCGGTCGTTCACGGCATCGTCGGCGCCAGCGACAAGTCTTCCTATGTGGCCGAGGTGATGCAGCGCGTCGGCCTCGATCCGGTTCTTTCGCGTCGCTTCCCGCACCAGTTTTCCGGCGGCCAGCGGGCGCGCATCGGCATCGCCCGCGCATTAGCGGTGCAACCGCACTTCCTGGTGTGCGATGAAGCGGTGGCAGCGCTCGACGTCTCGATTCAGGCGCAGGTCCTGAATCTGTTTATCCGGCTTCGCGAAGAACTCGGCCTCACCTATCTCTTTATCAGCCACGATCTGGGCGTGGTCAGGCATCTGTCCGATCGTGTGGTGATCATGTACCTCGGTCGGGTGGTGGAAACGGCACCGGCCGATGAACTGTTCACGACACCATCACATCCATACACCCGGGGATTGCTCGCGGAGGTACCGTCGCTGGTGGTGCGAAAGAAAGACTACGTCGCCATCAAGGGTGAAATTCCGTCCCCCCTTCATCCGCCGACAGGTTGTCATTTTCATCCGCGCTGCCCGCACGCCGCCACCGTCCCCGGTAACCGGTGCATGACAGAGCAGCCCGTACTAAAAGAGATTGCCGTGAACCGTTTTTCGGCATGTCACCTGAATCAATGAAAATTGTCGCGGTTGAAATAGAATTGTCCCCTGAAAGCTCAACATCATGTCTTCATCCTCAAGCTCTCCGTTCGAAGTGTTAACGGTTACCCGACCATGCACCGGTCACAACATGGAGGTACCGGTGATCTTCGATTCGCCCCATAGCGGCACCGTCTATCCGGCGGATTTCGACACCGTCGTGCCACGCCTGGTATTACGGCGCGCGGAGGATACACATGTGGACGCGCTGTATTCCGCTGCACCCGACCGGGGTGCGACACTGATTGCGGCAAATTTTCCGCGCAGTTACATCGACCCGAACCGTTCGCTCCTGGATATTGATGCCGAGCTCCTGGCGGATACGTGGCCCGGGCCGATAAACGCCAGCCGCAAAACCGAGAAGGGTATTGGCCTGGTCTGGCGCTTGCTCGACACCGGGGAAGCCATCTACACACGCAAGCTTGCCGTTGCGGAAGTGCAGGGCCGCATAGGCCGCTGTTATGCGCCCTATCACAAGGCGGTGCGCGATGCGATCAATTCCGCACACTCGCACTACGGGGCGGTCTGGCATATCAACTGCCATTCCATGCCGGCCACCTCATCGGTGATCTCCGAGGAGGGGCCCGGCGTGGCGCGCGCCGACTTTGTGCTCGGCGATCGCGACGGCGCCACCTGCTCGCCTGATTTCACCAACTTCGTGGCGCTGACCTTGCGCGACTTGGGATACGACGTACGCATCAATGATCCCTACAAAGGTGTCGAACTGGTGCGCGCCTTTTCCGATCCGGCCGCGCGCAAGCATTCGCTGCAGATTGAGGTGAACCGCAAGCTGTACATGAATGAGGACAGCCGCGAACGAAATGATGGCTTTGAACGATTGAAGGAAAACCTGACGCACCTTATCGACGCGATTGGCCATTTCGCGCGCGAACACCTGCCTGTTCATGGACGCCACCACGATTGCGAACACGATCACCACCATGACCACGACCATCATGACCACAAACATCACTAGCACTATGCCGGCCACGGCGCCTGGCACCTCTCCCTATCCGGTGGAGCTTTCCGCGCCGGATATCTCGCCCTATCGGCGCGGCAATACCGGCGTCGACTACATCACCACCTTTGACTCGGGAAAGGCAGGGCCGCATGTCATGATCAATGCGGTCACACACGGCAATGAAATCTGCGGCGCGCTGGCGGTGGACCGATTGTTCAAAGCCGGTGTGCGCCCCGTACGCGGGAAACTGAGCCTGGCATTCGCCAACGTGGATGCGTTCCATCGTTTTGATGTGCAGCGGCCGCACGCCAGCCGCTTTGTGGATGAGGACTTCAACCGGGTCTGGACACCCTCGGCGCTTGAAGGCCCCCGCCAGTCGGTGGAGTTGTCGCGCGCGCGAGCAATGCGGCCGCTCATCGACCAGATCGACTTTCTTCTGGACATCCATTCCATGCACGACCCGCATGGCCCAGTGATGATTTCAGGCCCGCTGGACAAGGGCATCGCGCTGTCGAAGCGGGTCGGCGTTCCGGAATTTGTGGTCGCCGATGTCGGTCACGCCAACGGCACGCGCATGCGCGACTACGGGGGATTCGGCGATGCGCAATCCCAAAAGGCGGCCCTACTGGTGGAATGCGGCCAGCACTGGGAGCGGGCCAGCGAGCAGCTTGCGTGGCAAACGACCTGGCGGTTCCTGCGGACGCTAGATGTCGTTGACGAGTACGTGGCGGCGGCAGAAATTGACGCCGTGCGGGTGCCCACGCAAAAAGTCGTTCGCGTCACCGACGCGTTAGTCGCGGCGACGCTCGACTACCGGTTCGCCGACGGGCTCAAGGGCCTGTCAATCGTGCCCAGAAAGGGTGACCTGATTGCCCATGACTCGGGCAAGGCGGTGGTGGCACCCTATGACAATTGCGTGTTGATCATGCCCACACTGGTCCATGTCAAGCCGGGCCTGACCGCCGTTCGGATTGGGCGGCTCGAATAGCGTGCGGATCAGGCGCCTGGTGGCGACGGATGCACGGGTATATTGGCATACCCGCAATCGCGGCCTGAAGGAATTTCCGGACGCATTCACCACTTCGTATGAAGAGGGGTTTGCCACGTCACCGGAAACACTCGCGAAGAGATTCGGCGGCCCGTCATCCGACAACCTCATGGTGGGCGCCTTTGCCGAGGGGGATGTCCTCGCCGGACACGCTGGATTTCAACGCGAAACGCGCGCCAAGAACCGACACATGGGCACCTTGATCGGCATGTATGTGACGCCTGAGTTTCGCGGCCAGCGCGTCGGCTCCGCCCTTCTGGATCACCTGATCGGCGAAATTCGCCGCCTCGACGGGATGGAGCAAGTGAACCTGACCGTCACGCACTCGAATGAAAGCGCCAGGGCCCTTTATCTTCGGGCCGGATTTGTGACTTTTGGCCTGGAAAGGAATGCCCTGAAAGTCGGCGAACACTACGTCGACAAGGAGCACATGGTCTTGATGCTCTAGAAAACGGTTGTTCCCGTGTTGCTCGCGACGCCACGGCGGCCTGGCCAATGAAACAGTATCGCGTCAATGCGCAGGCACTTCACGGCAAGTTCCATGCGGCGGCCTATTGTGCGGGCTCCTCGCCTTTTGCGGAAGGTCGAATACCGAGCTGTTTCAACTTCCGGTACAAATGGGTACGTTCCAGGCCGACCTTGTCGGCGACGCGTGACATATTGCCTTCTTCGCGGCGAATGTGATGCAGGAAATATTGGTATTCAAACCGCTCGCGCGCCTCGCGCAACGGCAGGTCGAACGGGATGCGAGTGTGCGTATTGTGGTTGTCGGTATGATCGAGGCCAAACTCCCGCGAAATGCGCGCGACATCCTCCGCGGTGATCTCGCTGTTGAGGCTGGTCAACGCAAGCGTCTTGATGGCGTTCTGCAGTACCGGCAGGTTTCCGGGCCAATCGAGATTGCGCAAGGCGTTCAGTGCGCCCACGCTCATTTGCCGAAGCGGGCACTCGTTGGCTTCGACCATCTGTAGCAGGATGGTATTGGCCAGTTCCGGAATATCCTCGGGGTGTTCGCGAAGGCTGGGAATGCGCAGAGTGACCCCTGACAACAGGGCGAGCAGCGCGCTGTCAAATTCGCCGCTGTCTGCGAGCGGCAACAGGGGTTGTGCGCTCGCCGCGATTAGCCGCACGTTGAACTTGTCGAGTTTGCCAATCAGCTGCAGCAGCCCTTTCTGTTCATGCTTGTTCAGGCGCTCGATTTGGTCGATAAACAATACCCCGTCACGTGCGTCCGTGAGCGGCGTGAAGGGATTGTCCGCGAGCCAACCATGATCAGGCAGTGAAATCCACGCCGTATTGCGCTGATGTACCATGCGCGCGACCAATTCGAAACCGCATCCCGCCTCACCGGTCAACAAGAGGGGATTCTTCAGCCGGTTGATTTGCTCGAGCCGCTGGCGCAATTCAACAATCATTTTTGCGCGCCCAAGGTGCCCGAAGGTCAGGCCGGCCTTGGGAAGCACCTTGCCGCCCGCCAGCGCCTTGCCGACGGTCGCGACCAGTTTCGGCAAGCTGATCGGTTTTTCCAGGAAATCAAAGGCACCGATACGCGTCGCCTCAATGGCTGATTCAATCGTGCCGTGCCCCGACATCATCACCACCGGCATCGTTAATTGGCCGGACAGCGCCCATTCCTTGAGCAGCGAAATGCCGTCCATGTCCGGCATCCAGATATCGAGCAAAACGAGATCCGGACGCGCCTCCCGCCGTTGCGCGCGCGCGACAGCGGCATTTTCGGCGACCCTTACGTTGTATCCCTCGTCCTTGAGAATCTCGGAAAGCAGTTCGCGAATTCCGATTTCGTCGTCCACGACCAATATGTTGTTTGCTGTCATGCTGGCTCCAGTACTGCTTTCATCATACGTCCAAGGGCCGCTCGCCGCGGTTCTGCTCAATCGGTTGTTCCGCGGTCGCGGGGAGCGATACATCGACGCGTGCCCCATGCGGCCGGACATTTGCAATGGCGATGGTGCCGCCATGTTCGTCCACAATTTTCTTGACGATCGCCAGGCCAAGCCCCGTTCCCTTGGGTTTGGTCGTCACATAGGGCTCGAAGATCCGCTCAAGCATGTCGTCGCGCACGCCGCTGCCGTTGTCTTCCACCGCCAGGGCCGCCGCACCGTTGTTCATGCCTGTTTCTATCAACAGTCTGGCGCCTGCCGTGCCGGTCATG
>JBDTSU010000039.1:0-17172 GCA_039930965.1 Betaproteobacteria bacterium | reverse complement strand
AGATCGACGAAGAGCGCCGCCGTATTTCGCTGGGCATGAAGCAGTGCATGGCGAATCCGTGGGACGAGTTCTCGATGTCGCACAAGAAGGGCGAACGGGTCAAGGGCACCATCAAGTCGATCACCGACTTCGGCGTGTTCATCGGCCTGCCGGGCAATATCGACGGCCTCGTTCACCTCTCGGATCTCTCCTGGAATGTTCCCGGCGAAGAAGCCGTCAAGAACTTCAAGAAGGGCGACGAGCTGGAGGCCGTGGTGCTGGCGATCGACGTCGAGCGCGAGCGAATCTCGCTGGGCATCAAGCAGCTGGATGACGATCCGTTCACCAACTACACCGCCATCAACGACAAGGGCACGCTGGTCAAGGGTACCGTCAAGTCGATCGACGCCAAGGGCGCCACGATTGCGCTGGGCGGAGATATCGAAGGCTATCTGCGCGCCTCGGAAGTATCGCGCGAGCGCGTAGAGGACATTCGTACCCACCTGAAGGAAGGCGACGAGATCGAGGCTGTCATCGTCAACGTGGACCGCAAGACGCGCAACATCAATCTCTCCATCAAGGCGAAAGATGCCGCCGAGGAGAAGGACGCCATGAAGAAGATGGCCGACGACGCGCCGAACAATGCGGGCACCACCAACCTGGGCGCATTGCTGAAGGCAAAGATGAAGCAGGGCGAAAACAACTAAGAGCACGTCGACATGAGTGCCGCGCGAAAGCGCGGTACTTGTGTCTGCATGGCCCCATTGCGGTAATAACGATTTCAGGAATAGCCTCGTGAAATCCATGACCAAGTCAGAATTGATTGAAATCCTGAGCGCACGCCATAGTCAGCTTGCGCCCAAGGATGCCGAACTCGCCGTAAAGACCATGCTCGATGCCATGTCGCAGACGCTTGCGCAGGGCGACCGCATCGAGATTCGCGGTTTCGGCAGCTTCGGCCTGAATTACCGGCCACCGCGCACCGGGCGCAATCCCAAGACCGGCGAAAAGGTGCAGGTACCGAAAAAATACGTCCCGCATTTCAAGGCGGGCAAGGAGCTGCGTGAGCGCGTCGATCTCATCGACGATGCCGCCGCCGCGGCCGCTGCCGGATCGATGTCGGCCGCGCATGGCGAATGATTGACCGGAATGAATCACCGGCCAGATGTGGAAACGCATCTGGCTTTTTTTTCGCCCGTTGTGGCACTTTCGCCGTGCGGCAGTTGCGCGGACTACAATATTGCCATCGCCAATTCCTCACCGTTGCCCGGTGTTAGTCCATGCGAATTCTGATCTGGATCGTGCGTGTCATTGTCATCCTGCTCTTCGTCTGGTTCGCGGCCAAGAACTCCGATACGGTGGAGCTGCGCGGATATCTGGACGCATCGCTGAAGGCGCCCCTCGCGCTGTTCCTGCTCGCCTTTTTCGGCGGTGGCCTGCTGCTGGGCCTGCTGGCATCGCTGCCGAGCATTTTCCGTCTGAAGCGCGAGGTCCGCAAACTCAACCGCGCGCTCCAGCACAAAGCGCACGAGGGGGATGCCGGCCTGCCGGCGATTGGCGCCGGTCCCGTCAATCCCGTGCGCCCTAATGATGTTTGAGTGGTTGCCGTGGCTGCTGCTCGGGGCAATCGCCATTTTTGGCATGGGCTGGCTGGTCGCCCGCATCGACATCAAACAGCTTCTGCTCGAATCGCGCGCGATGCCGCAGTCCTATTTCAAGGGGCTCAATTTCCTGTTGAATGAGCAGCCGGACAAGGCCATCGAGTCCTTCATCGAAGTGACCGAGGCCAACCCCGAGGCGGTCGAGCTGCAATTCGCGCTGGGCAGCCTGTTCCGGCGGCGCGGTGAAGTCGATCGCGCGATCTGCGTGCACCAGGCGTTGTCCGAGCGTACCAATCTGCCGGCCGAACAAAGAACCCGCGCGCTGCTGGAATTGGCAGCCGACTATCAGAAAGCGGGTTTGCTGGATCACGCCGAACGCATTCTGGTCGACCTGTCTGCGAAGTCCGCCGGCAACCGGCAGCAGCAATCGCAGACGTTGAGGAGCCTGCTCGATATCTACATGCAGGAGCGCGATTGGATGAAGGCGGTGGATGTCGCGGAGCGCCTGCATGCCGGCGATGCGGATGCGGCATCGACGCCGGGCGGGAATGAACATCACAAGGGAGGCGGTCGCGACCGGCGCGCCATCGCCAATTTCCATTGCGAACTTGCCCTGCAGGCGCAGCAGCAGGGCCGCCTTGCCGACGTCGAACGGCATCTCGATGACGCGCTTGCGGCGAACGCGAAATGCGTGCGCGCGCACCTGATCCGCGTCGAAGCCCTGGGCGCCGCGGGACGGCATCTTGAAGCGATCGAGACCTGGCGCAAGATCGAACATCAGGATCCGGCATACCTGGGGCTGATGGCGGACCGGATACTGTCCAGTTTCAAGGCGCTCGGGCAGGAGCAGGCCGGGTTGGCCGAAATGAAAAACCTGCAGCGGCAATATCCGGCGCTGGATCTTCTCAACGCCTTGTTTCATGCCACGCTGGAGCGTGATGGCGCGCAGGGCGCCTACGAACTCATCAAGCAAGACCTTCGCCGTAACCCCACGCTGGTCGGCCTCGACAGGCTGCTCGAGGCGCAATTGCTGGCGGCGCCGGAGGACCAGAAAGCGGACCTGAAGGTACTGAAGGACCTGGTGCATACGCACTCGAGCCGCCTCGCGGTCTACCTTTGCGGCAGCTGCGGATTCAAGGCCAGACAGTTCTATTGGCAGTGCCCCGCGTGTGGCGGATGGGAGACCTTTCCGCCGCGGCTGACCGCCGAATACGACATGGCGGAACGGCACCTGGCACGTTCGCAAGCGGAGCCGCCGGTATCCACGCAGGCCGGCGCCGGCTCAGGCTCAGGCGGTGGCGGCCATGGCGTCCAACCCTGACGATCATGAAGGACAGTCATTTGCCAAGCAGAACAAGGAAACAACGCCATGAGCCATAGCAAGCCGGTCATCGTCGTGCTGGACTATCCGGATGCGGCGAGCGCGCTGCAACTGGTCGATCGCCTTGATCCCGGGCTTTGCCGCGTCAAGGTCGGCAAGGAACTGTTCACGGCAGCCGGTCCGGCGCTGGTTGAGAAATTGGCCGGCCGGGGATTCGACGTGTTCCTCGATCTCAAGTTTCACGACATACCCAATACCGTGGCCGGCGCCTGCCGTGCCGCGGCAAAGCTGGGTGTATGGATGCTGAATGTCCACGCGAGTGGCGGGCGCCGCATGCTGGCCGCGGCGCGCGAGGCGATTGATTCCGGCAGCGGCCCGAAACCCCTGCTCATCGGCGTCACCGTCCTGACCAGCCTGAGTTCGGCGGACCTTGCGGAAATCGGCGTCGAACCGGACGCCAGGGGGCAGGTATTGCGTCTCGCGCATTTGTGTTTTGATGCCGGTCTCGACGGGGTCGTCTGTTCCGCCGAAGAGGCGCCGATGCTTAAGGCCGCCTTCCCGTCGCCGCCAGCGTTCCTCAAGGTCACGCCGGGGATTCGCCTGGCAGGCGATGCCAAGGGTGACCAGCAGCGGGTGGTGACGCCGGTGGATGCGATTAGAATGGGCGCTGATTACCTGGTCATCGGCCGCAGTATCACTCATGCCGCCGATCCGGTCGCCCGATTGCATGAAATCAACAACCGACTGACGGCGCTCGATATGGCGCCCGCACAATAAAGAGCCAAAGAATGAAACTTACCATTGTCGGAACTGGCTATGTCGGACTGGTGACGGGCGCATGCCTCGCCGATGTCGGCAATCATGTGCTCTGTGTCGATATCGACGCGAAGAAGATCGACACGCTCAAGTCGGGCGGAATACCGATCTATGAACCGGGCTTGAAGGAACTGGTCGCCAGCAACGTGTCCGCCGGCCGCCTGAGTTTTTCGACCGATGTGGTTGAAGGTGTTGCCTACGGCGATGTCCAGATGATCGCCGTAGGCACGCCGCCCGGCGAGGACGGCTCGGCCGATCTGCAGTATGTGGTGGCGGCGGCGCGAAACATCGGCCGTCACATGACCTCGCCAAAAATCGTTATCGACAAATCGACGGTGCCCGTCGGCACGGCTGACCGCGTCAAGGCGGCCATCACGGAAGAACTGCAGGCACGTGGCGCCGACATCCGCTTTTCAGTCGTGTCCAATCCGGAATTCCTGAAGGAGGGTGCCGCGGTCGAGGACTTCATGCGGCCGGACCGGATCGTCATCGGCGCGGACGACCCCGACACCATCGAGACCATGCGCAAGATGTACGGGCCTTTCCAGCGCAGCCACGACCGCCTGATGGTGATGGACGTGCGCTCGGCCGAATTGACCAAGTATGCCGCCAACGCCATGCTGGCGACGCGCATTTCGTTCATGAACGAGCTTGCCCTGCTGGCCGAGCGCCTCGGCGCGGATATCGAATCGGTCCGCAAGGGCATCGGTTCGGACCCGCGCATCGGTTATCAGTTTCTGTATCCGGGCGTGGGCTATGGCGGCTCGTGTTTTCCCAAGGACGTGCAGGCCATGCAGCGCACCGCGCTCGCCGCCGGCATGAAACTTAAACTCCTCGATGCGGTCGAGCGCGTCAACTATGCGCAAAAGCACGTGCTGACACAAAAGATCGTCAAGCGCTTCGGCGAAAACCTGGCCGGCAAGACCATCGCCGTCTGGGGTCTTGCGTTCAAGCCGAATACCGACGACATGCGCGAGGCACCGAGCCTGGTGCTGATCGACGATCTCACGCAGCGTGGTGCAAGCGTTGTCGCCTTTGATCCGGTCGCCATGCCTGAGGCGAAGCAGGTTCTCGCCGCGAATGAAAAGGTCCGCTTTGCCGCGAGTGCCGGTGCGGCGATCGAGGGCGCCGATGCGCTCGCCATCGTCACCGAATGGAAAACCTTCCGTTCGCCCGATTTCACCGCCATGAAGGTCGGGCTCAAGGCGCCGGTGATCTTTGATGGCCGCAACCTATATGAGCCGGCAGGTATGCAGGAGCTTGGTTTTGAGTATTACCCGATCGGGCGGGTGCAGGCAAAAGCCAGCTGAAATGCAAATGCCTGCAATTGAAACTCAAGCACTGACGCGGCTCCCTGGCCATTTTTGGCCTGGAGGCCCCGCCAATGCTGGACTTTTCCCGTCGAGCCTCACGCCACCATGCTGAAACTCCCCGACTGTTCCCGCGCCCACGTTCTCGTCGTCGGTGACGTCATGCTCGACCGCTACTGGTTCGGCGATGTCTCGCGCATCTCGCCTGAGGCACCGGTGCCGGTGGTGCACGTGCAACGTACCGAAGAGCGCCCCGGCGGGGCCGCCAACGTCGCCCGCAATATCGTCTCGCTGGGCGGCAAGGCCACGTTGCTGTCGGTCGTCGGCGATGATGACGCCGGGCGATCGCTGGCCGCGCTGCTGGCAAAGGAGCAGGTCATCACCCTGTTTCACAAGGACCCGCAGTTGCCGACCACGGTGAAGCTGCGGGTCATCGGCCGCCAGCAACAACTGTTGCGCATCGATTTCGAAACCCCGCCTTCGCGCGAAGTGCTGGAGGACAAGCTGGGCGATTTCGAATCGCTGGTCGATGGCGTCGACGCCGTCATCCTGTCGGACTACGGCAAGGGCGGCCTTACCCACGTCGCGAAGATGATCGATACCGCGCGGCGCCATCACAAACGCATCCTGGTCGATCCCAAGGGCGACGATTATTCCAAGTATCGCGGCACCACCTTGCTGACGCCCAACCGCGGCGAATTCCGCGAATACGCCGGGCGTTGGAAAAACGAGGCCGAACTGGCGGCAAAGGCCGACAAGCTGCGCCTTGAACTCGATATCGATGCGCTGCTGGTGACGCGCTCCGAGGAAGGCATGACCTTGTTCACGGCCGATGGCGCGACCCATGAGCCCACCCGCGCGCGCGAAGTATTTGACGTTTCCGGCGCCGGCGACACGGTCATTGGCACGATGGGACTGATGCTGGCCGCCGGTGCGACGATGATCGATGCCATGCATATCGCCAACCTGGCGGCGGGCATCGTGGTCGGCAAGCTCGGCACCGCGACCGCGTCGCGCGAAGAAATGCTGGCAGCACTCACCTGAACTTGCAGACAGGCAGAACACCATGACCTATATCGTCACCGGCGCGGCCGGATTCATCGGCAGCAACCTCGTCAAAGCGTTGAACGGGCGCGGCATCACCGATATCGTCGCCGTCGACAACCTCACCAAGGCCGACAAGTTCAGGAACCTGGTCGATTGTGAAATCGCCGAGTACGTCGACAAGAATGACTTTCTCGAGGTTGTTGAATCCGGCGAGCTGGGCAGCGACATCGACGCCATCCTTCATCAGGGCGCCTGCTCCGACACGATGGAAACCGATGGCCGCTACATGATGGAAAACAACTACCGCTATTCATTGTCGCTACTGGAATGGTGCCAGGAAGAGGCGGTGCCGTTCCTGTACGCGTCGTCGGCATCGGTATATGGCGGCGGCAAGGTCTTCAGGGAAGAGCGCGAGTGCGAAGCGCCGCTGAACGTATACGGCTATTCCAAGTTCCTGTTCGATCAGGCGGTGAGGCCGCGGCTCGAAGACGCCTCCGCGCAGATCGCGGGTTTTCGCTATTTCAACGTGTACGGCCCGCGCGAAAATCACAAGGGCCGCATGGCCTCGGTCGCGTATCACTTCTTCAACCAGTATCGCGCCCACGGCAAGATCAAGCTGTTCGAAGGCAATGAGGGCTACGGCAATGGCGAGCAACGGCGCGATTTCGTCTCGGTCGAGGATGTGGTGAAGGTCAACCTGTTCTTCCTCGACAATCCGGACAAATCCGGGATTTTCAATCTGGGTACAGGGCGCAGCCAGACCTTCAACGATATGGCGGTGGCCAGCCTGAATGCCTGCCGCGCGCTGGATGGCAAGGGCGCGCTCTCACTGGATGAAATCAAGGCGCAGGGGCTGATCGAATACATCGCGTTCCCGGAGGCGCTGAAGGGGAAGTATCAGAGCTTTACGCAGGCGGATACGGCAAAGGTTCGCGGGGCGGGGTATGCGGAGGAATTCCTGACTGTGGAGCAGGGGGTGTCGCGGTATTTCCCTTCGATGCCGACCCGAAAATAGAATCAGTTCACCCGCGATGGCGGCACACATGCGGGTATCGCCTCACCAAACTTGCCACCAAGTCCAGAATATCCTGTATAATCAACAGGTTTTGTCAGTTGCGCCTCATCGTTGTTGATGCCGGCCGACAAACGTTTTTGCGAAGTCGGAGGGACGCTGCTTTATTTCTCTCGCATGCGCGGCAAGAATCGCCACACAACAATATCTGCCTGCGGCATGCGTCAACCGTTTCATGAGGCCGTCGTTTTATCGACTGCGGTTCTGTAACAGGTTGTAACGATGGGCAAAAAAAGAACCGCTCCGAAATTGCGCGCCTCGCATTGTGGGCGAGGCGGTCGGGGCAAGCAGTATGTTGTTTAACTTACTCACTCAAGGAAACTAAATGAAGAAAATCATCGCCATCGTCGCCGCGTTCTTCGCGTCGATCTCGATCGCGTTTGCAGCCGTGAACGTGAACACCGCCACCAAAGAAGAGCTGATGAGCCTGAATGGCATCGGCGACGTGAAGGCACAAGCCATCATCGATTTTCGCACCAAGAACGGCCCGTTCAAGTCGCTCGCCGACGTGGACAAGGTTCCCGGCATTGGTGAAGGCACCATCAAGAAGATCGAAAAAGACGTGAGCCTCTCCGGCAAGACCACCGTTGTGGCGCCTGCCGCACCGGCCAAAGCCGACGCCAAGGCTGCTGCCGCGCCCGCCAAGGCTGACGCCAAAGCTGCTGCCGCGCCCGCCAAAGCGGTTGCCGCACCCGCCGCCGCTGCTGCTCCCGCCAAAGAAGCCAAGGCTGAGAAGAAAGAAGCCGCCGCAGTCAAGAAGGAAGAAAAAGCTGCCGTTGCTGCCGACGCCAAGAAAGCCGATGCAAAAGCTGACGCCAAGGCCGACAAGAAAGAAGCCGCTGCCGCCAAGAAGGAAGTCAAGGCAGTAGCTGCCGCCGATGCCAAGAAAGCTGAAGCGAAAGTCGATGCCAAGGCCGACAAGAAAGCCGCCGCCGCTGCCAAGAAGGAAGAAAAAGCTGCTGCCGCCGCCGACGCCAAGAAAGCCGACGCCAAGGCCGACGCCAAAGCGGTGAAGAAGGAAGCCGCTGCCGACAAGAAGGCAGAAAAGGCCGTTGCCGCCGACGCCAAGAAAGCCGACAAGAAAGAAGTGAAAGAAGAAAAAGCCGCTGCCGACAAGAAGGCCGCGGAAGAAAAGAAAGACGCTGCCAAGAAGTAATCAGCGCTTTCCGGAATGAAAAACCCGCGAGTGATCGCGGGTTTTTTTTCGTCGGAATACCGGCTTGGCGAGTTCGTCCTGACCGGTGGAGTAATCCGACGGGTTCCGCCGCTTGCGTCAACTTGACAGCAATGTCGCCTCGATTTCCGCGAAGGTCGTCGCCACGCCGGACGATTGAATCACCATGCCCATCTGGCGTTCGATCTGGGTGATCGAAAAAATACCGCAGATATCGGTCTTGCCGTGGGCATCGGTCTCCATCACCAGCGTGTGCTGGCGCCCGCTGTCGCGCAGGCTGGCGATAACCTCGCCGACCTTGGCGTGTTTCACGTCGGCGATCGGAATTGCGCCGAGATTCTCCAGCGGCGTCATGATATCGGCCACGACAATTTCACTGTGCTTGACGCGCCGTTCCTGGCTGAAGCGCAACGGTTTCTCGCCGAGAATGTCGGTGGCGGTGATGATCCCCGCAAGGCTTCTTTCCGGGCTCATCACCAGCAGCATGCGCACGCCGCGCTGGACCATATAGGCATGCGCCGCATCCACGCTGATTTGCGGCTCGATCAACGCCGAGTGCGTGAACCGCAGGTCGGTCATCACATCCAATGCCGGTGATTCGGCGGTGACCGATTTCGGCGGCGCGGGGCGGGCCACGAAGACCGCACCACTGAGGCGCTGTTCGGGGAGGGGATGATAGTTGCGCATTGCAAAATCCTCCAGCATGAGGCAGGTAAGTAGTTTGTCGCGCACCGGGCAGGCAACCGTATCCTGGTGCAGCGACCCTGACGAACATGTTACGCTTTTTGTCGCGGGCCACTTTGACCAGCCCCCACGCATAGCGGATTGGGCGGGCAGCCCGGAAAAAAGTTCAACCATGCACGAAACCGAAATCTGTTTCTTTGCCTCGCCCGCCGAATTCCGCGCCTGGCTGAAGCGCAACCACCAGGCGGTCCCGGCGTTAACCATCGGCTTCCATCGAAAGGATTCCGGCCGCGGCGGAATCACCTATGCCGAGGCGCTGGATGAGGCGCTGTGTTTCGGCTGGATCGACGGGGTGCGGCGCAAGGTCGACGAGACCCGTTTCAGCATTCGCTTCACGCGGCGCAAGCCCGGCAGCATCTGGAGCCTGATCAATGTTGGGCATGCCGAACGCCTGCGGGCGGCCGGCCGCGTGACCGCGTCCGGCATCGCCGCATTCGCGGCGCGACAGGCTCACAAGACCGGCATCTACTCCTTCGAACAAAAACAGCATTCCCTGGTGCCCGTTCATGAGAAAACATTCCGCGCCAACAAGAAGGCGTGGGCTTTCTGGGAAGCGCAGCCGCCGGGTTACCGGCGGGTCTCGATGCATTGGGTGACGAGCGCAAAGCAGGAGGCGACCCGCCTGCGCCGGCTCACGCAGTTGATTGCGGATTCTGCGGCCGGAGTGCGGCTTGGGGTGGTGACCGGTAAAAAGCGGGACGCGTAAACAGAATTCGCTAGCCTTCCCGCGCCTTGAAGTTCAGAAACTCGCGGCGCGTCTTCGGTCCGTAGGTCGCGAAACTCGGGTCCGGGCGCTCGCGATACGCGTTGCGCTCGACGGCGACCTTGTCGCCCCGGATGTGTTTCTTCAGCACGTCTTCCGGCACCGGATATATCTTCAGGGCATTGAGACCGAATACCTTGGCGCGCAGCGCTGGCGTCATCTGCGGGTAGCCGTGTTTCTCGCGCAGCGCGGCAGAGACCTGGAAGGTGCGGAAAGCCTGGATCTGGTCCTGGGGTGAGCCATACCAGATGGAGTCGGTTCCCCACAGCACATTGTTTTCCCCGCAGCAATTGAACAGCTTGCCGAGCGCGTGGGCGGCGGAATCGGGATCGCGCATCAGGAAGCGCCACGTCGAGCCGAGTTCGGCATAGACGTTTGAACCGCGCGCGATGCCGTTCCTGACGAGGCTGGTGACCAGGGCATCAATGCCATCGGTGCGTTTCTCGTCGTAGGCGCCCTCCGGTTTGTCGGCGACGAACCCCGAGTGATAGATCAGGAAATTCATGCGCGGAAAGCGTTTTGCGACGCGGCCCACATCTTCGCAGGTCGAATGCTGGTATGACTTCGGCCCGAACGGCAGCCCCTTGTGGACGGCGATATTGCGCACGCCGAGTTTCTGTGCCTTTTCGATGAAGGCGATGCCGGCATCGTCGTCCAGGAAAAAACCGGCGCCGTCCGGGCCCCATTGCGTGTAAGTCTTGAACGCGGCGATTTTGTGGCGCGCCACGAGTTCGTCCATCGCTTCCAGGTCGCCGGGCGAATTGGGATTGACGCGGCCGTGAATGTACAGACGATGGGTGCCCTCAAGGCGCTCGACGATCCGGGCGGTAGCGGCGGCCTCTTCCATGGTGAGCGGTTCGTTCTGGCGTAGCGACGGCACGAACGACAGCACCATCAGGTCGGTGTCGGAATCGAGGAACACGTCTTTGATGAATTCGTCCTGGCCGATGCATTGCAGGTAATCGAGATCGCCCGAACCTTTGCCGGGTCCGCAGCTTTGCGTCTTGGGCATCTTCAGCGGCCGCGCGCTGGGCGCGAGGCGCCTGGTCCAGGCCCCGGTTGGATTCACGAAATGGCCCTGTACATCGAAAATAAATTCATTGCCATCGACCGCGCTGCGCGCCGCGTACATGTCCAGCGCGGCGGTATGGTCGAGTTCGAAAAAACCGCCGCGCTCGCCCTTGGCCGCGTACGCCTGGTTCATACTCATCAGGCTGCTGGCCACTCCGCAGGCCGAGACCAGAAATCCGCGCCGGTCCAGTCCCAGGCGTTTCGCGCAGGTGCCCGCGGCGTCGTGGGCGAGCTGGTTGGCGTGGTGGTGCTCGGGCGCCAGCGGGATCGGCGCAAATTCGCCGTTGGTGGTGGTGTCGAGCTTGACCGGCAAGCGCGTGCCATCGGGATCGTGGTGGAATCTCATCGTGTCCTCCTCGTCGTTGACAATATTGCACTGTCATCCTGAGCGTAGCGAAGGATCTGGTTGCAACCAGATCCTTCGCTACGCTCAGGATGACACAGTATTGTTGCTGGAGTCAGCGTTTGGCGCCGATCGCCTTCGCGCGCTGCACGGAAAGTTCACCTTCGCGCCTGGCCGCATCGCGGTCCCAGCTTTCACTGACCCAGCCGACGAGATGCTCGCGCGCGATCTCGGTCAGCGCACCGACGAAGGCCTGGGTGTCGTTGGCCACCGGGATGTAGTGGAACTCGCTGCCGCCGCCATTGAGGAACGTGACCTTGCCTTCGTCGGCGATTTCCTCCAGCGTCTCGAGGCAATCGGCGGCGAACCCCGGGCAGATGACATCGATGCGCCTGGTGCCTTTCTTGCCGAGCGCCTCCAGTGTCTTGTCGGTGTAGGGCTGCAGCCACTCGGCGCGCCCGAAGCGCGACTGGAAGGTGACGACGTAATCGCCGGGCTTCACGCCCACCTCATCGCCGATGAGGCGCGCTGTCTTGTGGCATTGGCAATGGTAAGGGTCGCCCTTGTCGAGATGGAATTTGGGCAGGCCATGAAAGGTCATGAGCAATTTGTCGGTCGCAAAATTCGGCCGGCCGATTTTCATCCACTCGGCGAGCACGTTTTTGGCGACCGCCTTGATATACGCCGGATGGTCGTGATAGCTGCGTATCAGCCGGATGCCCGGCACGTTGCGCTTCTTCATGAGCACGCGCGCGACCTCATCGAAAGTCGACGCCGTGGTGCTGGCGGCGTATTGCGGGTAGAGCGGCAGGATGAGAATGTTTTCGCAGTTAGCCGCCATGAGTTTGTCGATGCCACTTTCCACCGATGGATTGCCGTAGCGCATCGCGTACTCGACTTTGAGCGGGCTCTTGACGATCTCGCCCAGAAAGCCGCGCAGCATTTGCGTCTGGCGCGCCGTGTACACCCGCAGCGGCGAGCCTTCCTTCATCCAGATTCCGGCGTATTTTTTCGCGGCCTTCGCCGGGCGGGTGTTGAGGATGATGCCGTTGAGGATCAGCCACCAGACCGGCTTGGGAATTTCCACGACGCGGGTGTCGGACAGGAATTGTTTCAAATAGCGGCGCACGGCCGGCACGGTGGGTTCATCCGGCGTGCCGAGATTCACGAGCAGGATGCCGGTGGCGGAAGGGGTGCCGTGCTGGTAGGGGGGTTCGGGCTGGAAGGTCATGTCAGTGAATGAAGGTCAAGCACTGGCGCGGCATCCAGGCCAATAATGCCCGGAGAGGCGCGCCGGTGCTGGGGTTTGCTTGCCGGAACATCGGAAAAACCACTTCCCGTTCGCCCTGAGCCTGTCGAAGGGTTGAACGGACCACGCTGACACAGTCGTTTCGCGGACATGCCCTTCGACGGGCTCAGGGCGAACGGAATCGTTTCAAGTGCCTAGTGCTGACTCAGCGCCGACGACAACAGCTTCGCCGTCACATCGACAATCGGGATCACCCGCTCGTAGGCCATGCGCGTCGGCCCGACGACACCCACAGTACCGACGATCTGGCCATCGACTTCATACGGCGCCGTGACCACCGAGAATTCGTCAAGCGGCACCAGTGTCGATTCGCCGCCGATGAAAATCCTCACGCCCTCCGCCGTCTGGCTCACATTCAGCAATTCCATCAGTTGGGTCTTTTCATCGAACACATTGAAAAGTTTTCGAATGCTGTTCATGTTCACCGAGACGTCGTCCACGTCCAGCAGGTTGCGCTCGCCGGACACCACGACGCCGGAAGAATCCGAACCGTGGCCGCGCGCGTCGACCACGGCGGACATCAGCGTGGAGATATCGCGGTGCAATTGCGAGAGCTCAAATTTCACCTTGTCGCGCAGCTGGTCGAAATCGTAGCCGGCGTAATGGGCGTTGATGTAATTCGCGGACTCGGTCAATTGGGTTGGCGTGTAGGGTTTGTCGGTAATCAGGATGCGGTTCTGCACGTCGCCGTCGGTGGCGACAATGATCAGCAGCACGCGCTTTTCGGACAGCGGCATGAACTCCACATGCTTGAGCCCCACGCCGCGGCGCCGTGGCGTGATGACGATGCCGGCAAAATGGGTGAGGTCGGAAAGCAGTTGCGATGCTGATGCCAATACATGGCGCGGATCGTCCGGCCGGATATTGTGCTCGAGTTGCAGGCGATCAAGCTGTTCGAGTGGCTGGATAGTGAGCAGGGTATCGACAAACAGGCGATAGCCCTTGGGAGTCGGTATGCGCCCGGCGGAAGTGTGCGGGCTGGCGATGTAGCCCATCTCCTCGAGGTCCGCCATGACGTTGCGGATCGACGCGGGCGAGAGCTCCATGCCTGAATACTTCGACAGGGCGCGCGAACCGACCGGCTGGCCGTCGGCGATATAGCGTTCGACGAGTATCTTGAGGAGCGTCTGGGCACGGTCGGAAAGCATGGGCCTATTGTGGCAAAAAACGGCGGCGTTGTGTATGGCGTTGTGCAAGCGAGGCGATAAATGGTGTTTTGAACCGTTGCGGCGCTGTTTCGCGGACCTTTCCTATGATTTAATTCGGGCTGAATGCCAAATCAATTCAAAACTGTCGCGATCGTCGCCAAGCCGGATGGCCAGGGCGTCGCCTCGCCCCTCAACACGCTGATTGCGCTGTTGAAGCGGCGCGGCATTGGCGTGCGGCTCGATGCGCGTACGGCCGAATTTGCGACGGTGCCGCCGGACAAGGTGACCGCGCGCGAACATCTGGATGAACTGATCGAAGGCGCCGACCTGGCGATCGCGGTGGGCGGCGACGGTACCATGCTCGGCGTGTCGCGTATCGCCGCGCGCCACGGCGTGCCGCTGATCGGTGTCAATCTCGGCCACCTCGGCTTCCTGACGGATATCTCGGCGGACGGCGCGGCGGACGTGCTGTCGGACTTGCTGGACGGAAATTTCCACGAAGAGAAGCGCATCCTGCTTGAGGCCGAGATCATCCGCGATCACCAGTCGGTGTTTCGCTCGGTCGCGCTGAACGACGTGGTGGTGAGCCGCGGCGCGATGGGCACCATGATCGAATTCGCCGTCGAGGTGAACGGCGAGTTCGTCTACTCGGCCCGCGCCGATGGCCTGATCATCGCCACCCCCACCGGTTCCACGGCCTATGCCCTGTCGAGCGGCGGACCGATCCTGCAGCCCGGCCTGCCCGCCATTTCGCTCGTACCCATTTCGCCGCACACACTGTCCAACCGGCCGATCGCCATCTCGTCAACGTCGGAAGTGCGCGTAAAGCTCCTGCACGGCGTGAACGCGCGCGTCAATTTCGACGTGCAATCGTACTTCGATCCGGCCACCGACGACGTCGTCGTGGTACGCGCCCACACCAAGCCGCTGCGATTGCTGCATCCGCTCGGCTATTCCTATTTCGCGATGCTGCGCACCAAGCTTCATTGGAATGAGCGGGCGTCGTAGGGTGGGCTTTGAATACGGGATGCTTACTGGAATCGCCACTGTTTAATGAAAGGTTCTGTCGCTCCGGCGAAGGCCGGGGCCCAATTTGGAGTTGTTGAACGTGGGCATCCAGCCCGGCGCAAACCTCGCGGCTGTTCGCCGGAGACAAATACCTGAAGACCGCAAGAGGCACCAATCCTGGAAGTCAACGCAATATCGGATCACCCCGTTTGTGATTTGAAATCACCCGAACAATAACGACTCCGCTACTTCCCCATGCTGCGCTCACTGACCATCCGCGACTTCGTCATCGTCGACAACCTTGAACTCGATTTCGAAGCTGGCTTCACCGCGCTCACCGGCGAAACCGGCGCGGGCAAGTCCATCATGATTGACGCGCTGTCGCTGGCATTGGGCGCCCGGGCAGAAGCCAACGTGGTGCGGGTCGGCCAGAGCCGCGCCGAAATAGCCGCCGAATTCGACCTTACGGCCGTCAAGCCCGCGCGCAAATGGCTGGCCGACAACGAACTCGCCGACGATGACGCCAATGTCTGCCTGTTCCGCCGCGTGCTCGATGCCGGCGGGCGATCCAAATCGTTCATCAACGGCACCTCGGTCACGCTCTCGCAAATGCGCGACCTCGCCGAACACCTGATCGACATTCACGGCCAGCATGAGCACCAGGCCTTGCTGCGGCGCGATGCGCAACTCGCTTTGCTGGATGACTTCGCGCAAAACAATTTGCTCCTGTCCGAGGTGCGCGAACGCCACAGCGCATGGTCGCAACTGGCTAATATCCGCGCCGCGCGCGAAGCCAATGAAGCCGCCATCGCCCGCGAATTTGAAGACCTGACATGGCAGATCGGTGAACTGGAAAAACTCAATTTCTCGGGCAACCACTGGGAAGAGACGCAAGCCGACCAGCGTCGGCTGGCCAATGCGGCCAGCCTGATCGCCGCCGCCGAGGCCGCCGTCACTGGCCTGGCCGAGTCCGACAACGATGTGCTTTCTCGGATCGATGAACTGGCCGGCGATCTGGGCGATGCCGCCGAGACCGACCCGGCGCTGGCCGACGCGGTCGCGCTGATCAGTAGCGCGAGCGTGGAACTGCGCGAAGCGGTGAGCGCGTTGCGGCATTACCTGCGCAAGCTCGATGTCGATCCCGCGCGCCTGGCCGAACTCGACCGCGCCATCGCCGACGTGCAGGAAATCGCCCGCAAGTTCCGCATCGAGCCGGCGCGCATCCCGGAATTCCTGCAGCAAAAGCGCGACCGGCTGGCGGCGCTGGGGGGCGGCCAATCGCTTGATGAATTGATCGAACGGGAACGGGCGGCGCTTGGCGCCTTCATGGAGGCCGCAAAAAAACTTACCCGCTCCCGCCAGGGTGCCGCGAAGAAGTTCGGCGGCGACGTGACCAAATCCCTGCAGCAACTGGCCATGGCCGGCGGAAGATTCGCGGTCGAGTTTTCCGCACGCGAGCCCTCGGCCAACGGTCTCGAAAGCTGCGAATTCCAGGTCGCCGCCCACGAAGGCCAGCCACTCGGCCCGCTGGCGAAGATCGCCTCGGGCGGTGAACTCTCGCGCATCTCGCTGGCGATCCAGATGATGGCCTCGGCCAAGGGCGGTGTCGGCACGATGATCTTCGACGAGGTCGATGCCGGCATCGGCGGGCGTGTGGCCGAGGTGGTGGGCCGCCTGCTGCGCGCGCTCGGCCAGCATCACCAGGTGATGGCGGTCACGCACCTGCCGCAGGTGGCGGCGTGCGCACAGCATCAGTTCCAGGTAGCCAAGGCGGCGAAGGAGGGCGTGGTGACGACCTCGATCGTGCCTCTCGCTGGCGTGAATCGCGTCGATGAGATCGCGCGCATGCTGGGGGGCATCACCATCACCGCGGCGACCAAGCGGGCGGCGGCGGAGATGCTGGAGAGTGGGACGCGGGTCGAGTAGAAAACGCCAGTGCTGGAGCTTACCGTCGAGTCGTCGCGAAATCGCAGAGAGTTGTCAGCCCCGCGCCGGCGCGGATCCATTCTTCTACGGAGGTCAACGCGCGTAGATTAATGTCTGGCGATTATTTGATTCGCTGCCCCATTGGCGCTGCATCCCGGAATCCCGGTCTCGCCGTCGCGCGAATCACAGGTTTGATAGAAACTCACTTTCCCCGCTTCGCCAAGATCGCCTCGATCTCGTCCATGATCCGGTTCATGCGCGTCGCGGCGGCCTGGTACGGCGCCGCCGTGGCCAGGTCGACGCCGGCCGCTTTCACCATCTCATACGGATAATCGGAGCTACCGGCTGAGAGCAGCTTCATGTAGCGGTCTTTCGCGCCCGGTTCGTTTTTCAGCACCGATTCGGCGAACAGCGAACTGGCCGCGATCGAGGTCGCGTACTGATAAACGTAAAAGCTGCTGTAGAAATGCGGGATGAATGCCCACTCGATGGCATACAGGTCGTCGATCTTCACCACGCCTTCTTTTTCACCGTGATAGC
>JBDTSU010000038.1:0-17281 GCA_039930965.1 Betaproteobacteria bacterium | reverse complement strand
GGCCGTCGCCGCCCATGGTGCCGTAGGGCATGACGCGGCCATCGTTGAACAGGGCCAGTGCGGGATTGAGGGTGTGGAACGGTTTCTTGCCGGGCTTGATGGCCAGCAGGGCATTGGGGTCGAGCGAGAAGCTGGCGCCGCGGTTCTGCCAGTTGACGCCGGACTCGTTCAGCACGATGCCGCAGCCGAACTCGTGATAAATCGACTGGATGAACGAGACGGCGCGGCCCTCGCCGTCGATCACGCCCATCCACACGGTGTCGCCCGGTGTTGCGTTCCGACCCCACGGTGCCGCGCGGTCGCGCCGGATCTTCACGGCCAGCGCCGCGACGATGTCGTCATCGAGCAGTGACTGCGCATGCACGTTCATGTGCGCCGGATCGGTCACATACTTGTCGCGAATCGCGAACGCCTGCTTGGTGGCTTCGACGCACAGGTGGACGTACTCCTCGCCGAGGGGATCGAGGCCTTTCAGCCCGAGCTTGTCGAGGATCGCCAGGATCAGCAGCGACACGACACCTTGGGTCGGCGGCGTCATGTTGTAGAGATCGCCCAGCGAGTGCTTGACCGTCAGCGGCTCGCGATACAGTGCCTGGTGGCGGGTGAAATCGTCGCGCACGAGCGGACTGCCGACTGCGGCCAGGTCCTTGGCGATGCTCTGCGCGATATCACCGCGATAAAAATCATGCAGGCCGGCCGTGGCAAGATAATCGAGCGTATTGGCCAGGCGCGGCAACGCAAAGCGCGACCCGGGTGCCGGCGCGGTGCGGCCCGCTCCGGTGCCGGCGGGCGCCGCCACCAGGAAACTTTCGCTGAATCCCGGCTGCGGGCTTAGCTCCGCGAGCTTGGCCGAGGTGCTGGCGAACTGGCTTTGGGTGACGACAATGCCCTCGCGGCCGCGGCGGACGGCATCGGCCAGCAGCATCGATAGCGGCATCTTGCCGCGCCAGCTTCGGGAAACTTCCAGCGCGGCATCCCAGCCGGAGATGGTTCCCGCCATCGTGTTGGCCGCCAGCGGTCCGCGAATCGGTATTGTGGAGACGCCCTGCTGCTGGTAGAAGTCCCGTGTCGCGTGCTGCGCGGCGGCCCCGCAGGCGTCGATGGCAATCGGCGAGCGGCCGGGATCGTGAATCAGCCAGAACGCGTCGCCGCCGATGGCGGTCATGTGCGGATAGACCACGGCGATGGTCGCGGCGGCGGCCACCATGGCTTCGATGGCATTGCCGCCCTCGCGCAGGATATGGGCGGCGGCCTCGGCGGCCGCGGCATGGGGGGCGACGGCGATGCCGCGGCGATACGAATGGGTCATGGTGTTTTCCTTTCCCGAATGATTATGCATGACGTTGGTGGCCTACCTGGGGCGCATGACGCGCCGGGTATAATTGCGCTCCCTTTCAACGCAGTCGTTTTCACCGGCAATCCCCATGAACGTGTTCTACGAAGAAGACGGCAGCTTCAAGGTAGGGCACGTGATGTCGGATATCGGCACGTCGCTGCAGATCGAGTCCGTCTCCGGCAAGCGCAGCAAGATCAAGGCGAACGCGGTGGTGCTGCGCTTTGAGTCGGCGCTCGAACAGTTCCTGCCCGAGTCGGAAAAGCTGGCGGCGGCGATCGAGCCCGATTTCCTGTGGGAAGTGTGCGGCGCGAACGAATTCGGCTGCGAGGACATGGCGCAGGAATATTTCGGTCACAAGCCATCCTCCGCCGAGATTGCCGCGGTGGCGCTGAAACTGCACGCGGCCCCCATGTATTTCTACAAGCGCGGCAAGGGTCGCTACCAGGCGGCGCCGGCAGAAAACCTGAAAGCCGCACTCGCCTCGATCGAGCGCAAGAAGCGCGAGGCCGAACAGATGGCGGGCTGGGTCGTGCAGTTGAAGGCCGGCACCATGCCCGATGAAATGCGCGCGCACCGCGACACCCTGCTCTACCAGCCTGATCGCAATACCCTGATGGTGAAGGCCTGCGAAGCAGCCGTCGCGGAGACCCACACCAATCTGCCGCTGCTGTTCTTCCAGGCCGGCGCGTGGCCCGATCGGCAGACGGCGCAGTACGAGTATCACCTGGGCAAGTTTCTGCGCGAGTATTTCCCGCGCGGTCGTGAGTATGCCGGCGCCATCGATGCGCAGGAACCGTCGCAACTGCCGCTGGCCGGCGTCGAGGCGCACAGCATCGACGATGCCACCACCACCGAAGTCGACGACGCTTTTTCGGTAAACCACCTCGACGCCGCCCGGGTAGAGATCGGCGTGCACATTGCCGCGCCAGCGCTGTATTTCGACGGCGACAGCGCGCTGGAGAAGCTCGCCGCGACGCGGCTGTCGACGGTGTATTTCCCGGGCGACAAGATCACCATGCTGCCGGACGCCGCCGTCTCACAGGCCACGCTCGCCGCCGGGCGTGTCTGCCCGGTCGTCTCGTATTACGCGATATTCGACACGGCTTCATTTGAAATCCTGTCGACGCGGTCGGCGATCGAGCGCGTGCAAATCGTCAGCAACTTGCGCATCCATGAACTGGAAGTCTATTTCGATGACGACGCCATTGCGCGCGGCGAAGTACAGGGCGATTTCGGCGCCGAGCTGATCCTGCTGCACAAGGTCGCCCGCGCGCTCGGCGCGCGCCGGGGCAAGAACGAGAACGAGCAGGACCGTGTCGATTACAACTTCGACATCGTCGACGGCCGCGTCGCCATCAGCACCCGCAAACGCGGCAATCCGATCGATACCGTGGTGTCCGAACTGATGATCTTTGTCAACAGCGAATGGGGCAAGCTGCTGGCCGACAACGGCGTGGCGGCGATTTATCGCGTGCAGCAGAACATGAAGACCCGCATGACCGCCGACGCGTTGCCCCACGAGGGCCTGGGCGTGGCGCAGTATGCGTGGTCGAGCTCGCCCCTGCGCCGCTACGTGGATCTGGTCAACCAGCGACAGCTGATCGCCTTGCTGAGAAACGAAACGCCGCCGTTCCAGAAGCGCTCGCGCGATTCGCTCAGCCAGTTGAACGAACTCGCACGGCGCTTCGATGTGACTTACGACGCCTACAACGAATTCCAGCGCAACCTGGAACGCTACTGGTGCCTGCGCTACCTGGAGCAGGAGGGCATCGCGCAGTTCGACGGCGCCATGATCCGGGACGAACTGGTGCGCGCCAATGCGCTCCCCCTGATCGTCAAGCTCGACCGCAATCCGGAGCTACCGGCAAAGACGGCGGTCACCGTAAAAGTTGGCGAGCTGGATTACTGGGATATTTCCGGGCGATTCACGCTGGCGGAACAAACACTAGGGAACCTCTGATCAAGTATCCGGGTCGCGCGCTGGCTTGGCGGGATGGGCTGCCAGGCGCGCGACGAAGTGAATGGTCGTTCCCTTCACGAGGAGCGCAACACCGCAGGCCGCCCGCCAAGCCTGCGCCCCCAGGGTTTTGACGAGATTGGCCCATCTGCGGTGTTGCGAAGGACGGTTGAGATGCCCGATATCAACGCGCCCTTCGCGCCTGGCATCTGGGCCAATCTCGTCAAAACGCGATCCCGGATACTTGATCAGAGGCTCCCTAGCCTTGTAGGCCGGCTGTTACCGGAGGGTATCCCTTGGGATGCTGCGCTCGAACGAGGCAGCAAAACTACCCATGCGCGCAATCCGGTCTTTGCACTTCAAAGCGCTTAGAGACCAAAAGCATAGCCACGGATTGCACGGATAAAAATCCGATTCTTATCCGTGAAATCTGTGGCGAACGCCTTTGTAGAGCCCATGGTTTTGCGCAACCCTTAAGGCTAATTCTGGTTGGGTAAAGGGGCTGCTCATAACCATATGATCCACATCCTTCATCAACGCCATCTTGGCGCAACGTCCCCAACGAAATATCCGGGCTAAAATGCCCGCATGTGTTTTTCGCCAGTGAAAATGGCGATTCGCCATGCTTGACAAGCCCCGCGAATTCGCCCGCAAACTCGATACCCGCATCAATCTCAGGCTCGATGCGGTGGCGGCCCTCCCGCCGCCGCCGGTGTTTCTCTCCGTTCAGAAGGCGCTCGCCGTCTCGGTGCCGATGCAGTCGTCGGTGCTGGGGTCGGTCGCATTCCATCTGTTGCTGGTGCTGGGGGTCGGCGCGAAACTGATCGACCCCAGCCAGTTTGCGCCGCCTCACAATGTCATGGACGTGGTGCTGGTCAACGCCAAATCGGCGGCCAAGCCGGTCAAGGCCGATGCACTGGCGCAGGCAAATCTCGATGGAGGCGGCAATACCGACGAGAAGCGCCGGGCGAAGACTCCCTTGCCGGCGATCGAGCAGACGGCGGCGCAAAACGCCAGGCAGGCACAGGAGCGCGTCAAGCAGCTTGAGCAGGAGGTGAAGACGCTGATGACGCAGGTGCGTTCGACGGCAAAAGTGATGCAGGGGGAGATTACCCAGAAAGCCTCCGGCACGCCCGATCCCGCCAGCACCGCGGATGTCATGCAGAAGTCCATCGAAATCCAGCGCCTGGAAGCGCAGATTGCCCGCGAATATGACACTTACCAGCAACGGCCGAAGCGGAAATACGTCGGCGGGCGTACCCAGGAGTACCGGTTTGCCGCCTACGTGGACAATTGGCGCCAGAAAATTGAGCGTGTGGGCAATCTGAATTACCCCGGCCTGGCACGCGCCCGGGGCATTCACGGCGCGGTGCAGGTGACCGTGGCGATCAAGGCCAGCGGCGAGGTGGAGGACATCGAAATCCACACCACGCGGGCGGACAAAGTCCTCAAGGACGCGGTGCGGCGTATCGTCACGCTATCCACTCCCTTCGAGCGATTCCCGGAATCGTTCAAGCGCGACACCGATATCCTGCACATTACCCGCACGTGGATTTTCGGACCGGGCGACGTGCTCTCGGCCGAGGCGCCGGAAATTCGCTAGCCGTAGGACAAGCTCCCCTCGATTTATGGGCATTATCCCACCGGCCCGCCGGACGATATGCCTTATTCTGGCAATAGGGAAATGTCGGTGTTTCGACAATCTTGGCAATACCTTCACGAGGCGGTCGGAACTTATCCTGCGGTCGTCTCTCAGGCGTCGCGCTGTGGATGCATGCAGCATGAGTTATTCAGCCTCACCGACGCTGTCCGGGCACCCGCAGCCGAACGAAACCATCACCAAGCCAGAGACGAATGCCGATGAAAAGCAATTTTATGAATGGAACAACGGCCGCTATCGTCGCGAAGCTGGCGACACTGGTGACGCTGTTGTTGAGCACAGCCGCCGGCGCACAATCGGCGACGGCACTCGTGGCGGCGCACTCAAGCAAGACCCATGGCAGCGCGGGAACGTTTGATCTGCCCATCGACATCGCGCAGAACATTGGTGGATTGATCACGGTCGAACCGCGCGTCATCGGCAACGCGCACACCATCGTGTTCCAGTTTGACGGCACGATCACGGATGCCGGCGGCGTGACGGTCACCCCGACGGGCGCCGCGACATCGATATTGCTCAACAACGAGATTCATGTGACGCTGACCGGCATTGCCGACAACCAGCGAGTCATGATTTCGCTTCACAATGTGAACGGTTCGCTGAACCCGCCGCCGCTGGCGATGGGCTTCCTGGTCGGCGATGTCAACAGTTCGCGGGCAGTCAACGCCAGCGATATCGACGCGGTGAAGTCGCGTGTCGGCCGTGCCGTAAATGCGGCGAATTTCCGCTTTGACCTGACCGCCGATGGCAGCATTGGCACAGCGGACCGGTCGGCTGTCAAGGGAAATTCGGGACGGGTATTGCCGGCCATATCGATCGCCGGCGCGCCGGCGATCAGCGGCATCCCGCCGGCAGTCGGCACCGTTGCCGTGCCTTACAGCTTTACGTTCGGCATGACCGGCACGAGTCCCATCGCCTGGAGCGTCGTCGCCGGCAGCGTGCCGCCGGGCCTGACCCTGGATGCAGGCACCGGCATGTTGAGCGGCATCCCGATCGCGGCCGGCAATTACACGTTCGTCGTGCAGGCTGCCAACGTCCAAGGTGTTGCGCTATCCCCCTTCACGGGAAATCATGGGGTCATCATCGCGCCGGCCCAGCCTGGCGGCGCGCTGGTGTCGCTCGAGGGAAATGTGATCCCGTACCCATCGAAAGAACCCGGCAGATATGGCGTGTTCCACGCCGGCCTGAATGGCGCGGGCGCGCAGATGAATGCCTGGAACGTGGACCCGATCCGCTGCAATAATCCGGCCACGCCCAACGGTCCGCCGCCGACCCTGCCCGCCATCACCGATGCATGGCATCACAACATCGATTTCGATCCCTACAGTGCCGGATTCTCGAACGATTTTTTCGACATGGCGCCGAACGAAGTGCTCAGTTATCGCTTCATGCCGGTGGCCACGCTTGGCCAGGGCACAATGACCCTGACCGAAACCACACAAGGGCCCTTCCCCGCGAATTTCATGACGTTGTCCGCGAGGCCCTGCGATTTTGACGTGACGAAGCTGGTGGCCGGCACGAACCGCGATTATTGCTACAAGTCGGCGACACGCGAGAACACGATCTACTTCGAAGTGACCAACGGCGCCCCGCTATACGTGACCTACTGCAAGCTGATTCCGGGACAGGTCTACTACCTCAATATCCGCTGGCAGGACGGGCGTATTCCCGCCGAGGGTGCCGGCCCGGCGACGGATTCGTGCGCCGATAACGGTTCGCCGCGATGTGCCGGGCTGATTCAAATCGGCAGATGAGCGCGGCTCCCGTCGGCGACGCGACGGCGCGGGACTGACGCCAGACGACCAGGGGCTAGTTGCAGAGGCCCAGGATCTTCTCTTCCGCCGAGCATTTCTTGACCGGCTTGGCGGCTGGCGCCGCTTTCGCCTTCTTGCCGAGGCAGGCGCGAATCTCGCGGGTGGTCGGCGGATAGTAGGTCCAGCCCGGGCCGAGGTTTGGCAAGGCGAGATCGACTTCTTTCCACTTCGGATGGCCTTCCGCCTGCAGCTTCGGGAAATTCTGGCACAACGATTTTCCGAAGCGGGCGAAGTGATCGACGGTGCCCTTCAGGTTGTAATCGTAGGTGACCAGAAACGCGCCGACGGAAATCGTCGTGAAGTCGGCTGTCAGCAAATTGGGGTAGCTGCTGGCGAGTACGGTGGAGTGCGAATACACCGTCAGCGGCGATTTGCTGGTGGGATGATTGGGATCGAACTTGAGGAGCTTGATGAATTTCTGCGCCTCGGGCTTCATGTTCGCGATCAACGGCGCGGGCTGGCCGGCCGCGACCACGACGACGTCGACCGATTTGTCGGAAATCAGCTTGACCAGGGCTTCTTCGTTCGACAGAAAACTCGCGTTGGCCTCCGGAATCGGGCCGTTGAACATCATCCGGTAGAGCGTATGGGTGATGAGGGCGGCGCCGCTGCCGACCAGGCCGCCGTTGATTTTGGCATCCTTGATATCGTGCAGATAGTTGAGTTCCGAGTCGGCGCGCACGATGTAATGGATTTCGGTGTTGTAGAGCGGCAGGATCACCCGCAACGGCCGGATGATCGACGCCGCTTCGGCATTTCCGCCGGCGCCGCGATCGATAAAGGCCTGGTAAACGTCGGCCTGCACAATCGCAAATTTCACGCCCGGTTCGTAGCGCAGTAATTTGACGTTTGCCGCCGAACCCGAGGTCGGCAACACTTCCAGCTGAATATCGGCATCGGGTGCCACGAGTTTGGCGAGGTCCTTGCCGATGGCGTAATAGGTGCCTTTGTCGGAGGCGGTGACGATCTTGTACTCGGCCGCCGCGAGGGCGGCACGGCCATGACACGCCACGGCAAACAGCGCGGCAACGGCCAGCGCGCGGGAAATTCCTGTTGTCATGTTATTGCCTCCTTGGGGTGGTTTCCGGGGTGCACAGCCCGAGGGCAGCGACGGCGTCGGTGCAGGGCCCTATGTTCGGCGCCTGGTTTCCCAGGCCCTTGCTGGCTTCGATTCGTGCACGGCTGATGTCAATCGCGGCGCCGCTGCCGGGGGAAGCGTTTTCGGCGTCGCGGGCGACCGCGGCCGGGCGGACCGGCGACGGCTGGCGTGCCGTGTTCGCCTCTGATTTGGCGATGTTCGCAACCGCGGACGCCGGGGCCGGCGCGGGAATCGCGACCGGGCCTTTCTCCGTCGCAGCGGCAGTCGCCGGTGCCGTGGCCGCCGGCGCGTCAGCCGGCGCCTTGGTGATGGTGCCGGTATGGGTATCGCCCGGCGTGCTGCCGGCTTTCACACTGGCGTCGACCGGCACCGGTTCTTGCCGGCCCAGCAGGGTTCGCTGCCGGTATGCATAGTAGCTGGCGGCGGCAAAGGCGAGCAGCACGATGCCCACGACCAATCGGTGCGGACGCTGGCGCGCGGGGGCGGCAACCGGCGTGTCCGCCCGTATCTCCGCGAGCGCTGCGTGCGGTTTGTCGGGCTTGGGGGGGGCTGTGTCCGCGGCCGGGGCTTCCGGCGCTACCGGCGCCACGGTGGAATTCGGGTGCAATTCCTGGTGGCAGCGATAGCAGACCGATGATGCCGTGATGTCGTTGACCGCGCCGCAATGCACACACGGCATCAGGTGCAACGCCGCGCCGCATTCCCCGCAGAATTTCGAGCCCACCGGACTCACGTGGTCGCAATACGGACACTGGGTGATCGGTTTCGAGAACGGCTTGGCATGGGGCGTGGCGGGGGACATGAGCAGCGTCGGTTCAACCGTCAAGGTGAAAGTTCATTGTATTGCGGTTCAGGCGCGGGCGCCACCCGGCCGCCTTCCGCCCGCTCTCCGGCGAAGGCGTCTATCGGTAACGATCAGAGGATCGCGGCGCGAATCCTGCGCGACAGCGCGTCGAACGCGACCACCATCAGCACGATGGCAATCAGCAGGGTGGCGAGCCGTCCCCACTGGAACAGCGACACGGCTTCCGAGACCAGCAGGCCGAGTCCGCCCGCGCCGATCAGCCCCAGCACGGTCGAATCGCGGATGTTGTATTCCCAGATGTAGAGGTGATTGGAAATGAAATTCGGCAGCAGCGCGGGCCACACCGCGAACATCCACACCTGCAGCGGTGTGGCGCCGGTGGCGCGCACTGCTTCCAGCGCGCGCATATCCAGGGTCTCGATGCTTTCCGCGTAAAGCTTGCCCCAGGTGCCCATCGAGTGCAGCGCAATGGCGAGTATCCCCGCCATCGGCCCGAGGCCGATGATGCCGACGATGAGCAGGCCGAACACCAGGGTGTGAATCGAACGGCACACGTCAAGCACGCGCCGCGCGATCCACGCTACCGGGGCGGGCGCATGCATGTTTCTTGCTGACAGGAAACCCAGCGGTGCGCCGAGTATCGCCGCGAGCAGTGAGCCGAGGGTGGCGATTTTCAGCGTGGTCCAGATGGCGCCGCCGAGTCCCGCCAGAAACGCGGCTTCGCTGGCGCGCCGGTCCTCGACGCGCAACACCCGGCCATCGTCGGACTTGTATTCCAGTTGCGGATCGCCGAACCAGACATCGATGAAGCTGGGGCGCGAGAGTTCACCGGCGGTGGTCAGCAGGTTTTGCCACGGCTTGCGTCCCAGCGACAGGTCGCCGGCCTGGTAGAGGCTCACCAGGCAGGCGAAGATCAGCAGCGCATAGATCGCAAGCAGCAGGCTGCTGCGGCGGCTGGAAAAACCGCGCAGGCGCACGCGGTGATCGGGCAACGAGTCACCGGTTGCGGCGATGCGTGGGTCAGCGGTATCGGAGGGCGCAGTCAAATGAACGGCTCATCGGCAGCTACGAATAGCGCAAGTTACACCATTACTTGCCAAGCGGCGTCAGCTTCCCGCTTTCCAGCCCGGCGTCGCGAATCGGCTTGTAATAGGCATTGGTCTTGGCCATAAAACCGGTGTAGTTGGCCGGCAGCAGGCCGGGCCGCGACTTCAGCAGCGGGCCGATTTCCTCCAGTGCACGGACCAGTCGGGCCGTGAAGGCCTTGTCCTTCGCCAGATCCTTTGATACCGCCAGCGCGTCATTGGGCAGCGGGTCGGACGTCCAGATGATGCGGCTGTCGGCGGCCTTGATCAGCCCGTCGGCAATCATGGCGTCGCGATTGCGGTTGTAGTCGGCGCCGGCATCGAGTTCGCCGCGCGTCACCTGCGTCTCGATGGCCTGATGCTTGGTATAGATCACGCGGGAAAAGAATTTGTCGGGATCGATGCCGCGCTTCTGGAATTCGTGGCTGGGAATCAGATAGCCGGAGGTGGAGCCTTTGTCGCCGAACGCGAAGGTCTTGCCTTTCAGGTCATCGATCTTGTGGATAGTACTTTTCGGCCCCGTGACCATGATGGCGAAATATTCCGGCTTGCCCTGGTAGAGGATCGTGGCGACGGCCTCGGCGCCGGCCTGGTGATTGGCCAGTACATAACCCCAGGGCCCCATCAACGCCATGTCGGTCTCACCCGAGGCCAGCGATTTGGCGAGCCCTTCCCAGGTATCGACGGTACGCAGCCGCACAGGCCGGCCCAGTGCCTTGGCCAGGTAGTCGGCCAGCGGCTGATAGGTTGCGTCGTTCTTTTCCTTGTCGGGCTGGAACAGGCCGACGCCGAATTCGAGCGGTTTGGTGGTTTGTGCGCCACTGCCGGCGGCAACCATTAACAGGGCGGCGGCAAGCAGCATTCGGGATAATTTCATCGGTCGGCTTTCCTGGGTGGTGAGGGTTCTCATGGAACGGGCGGAAGAAATACGCGCGCCAGCGCGCGGCGGATTTTCATGCGCAGCACTGTATCAGTGTGTGGGGCCACAAAAATCTTACAGCCGGGGGTTGACGGGATTTTATAATTTCGATATTATTGGAAATATGGAAACAAAAGATATCATCAATGCGCTGGGCGCGCTGGCGCAGGAAACCCGCCTGACCATTTTCCGCCTGCTGGTGGAAACCGGTCCAAGCGGTTTGCCGGTCGGTGTCATCGCAGAAAAGCTGGGCCTCGCCAATGCCACGCTATCGTTTCACCTGAAGGAATTGACCGGTGCGGGGTTGACCACCGCCCTGCCCAACGGCCGCTCGATCATCTATTCGGCCAACTTCACGACCATGAATGGCCTCATCGAATATTTGAGCGAGAACTGCTGTGCCGGCAAATCCTGCTTACCGTCTATAGCCGCCTGCGGACCGGTTAGTTCGCAAAAAACTCCCCCGAAAATTTCCAGAAGGAAGAAATCATGAAACGTTTTCACGTCCACGTCGCGGTCAGTGACCTTGCGCAAAGTACCCGCTTCTATTCCGCCATGTTCGGCATGGAACCCACCGTCCTCAAGGTCGATTACGCCAAGTGGATGCTCGACGATCCGCGCGTCAACTTCGCCATTTCCGAACGCGCCGGCGCGCAAGGCTTGAATCACCTGGGCTTCCAGGCGGACACGGATACTGAACTCGAGGAAATACACGCGCGCCTGCAGACGGCCGACACCGGCATCACCGCCGAAAAGGGCGCCAATTGCTGCTACGCCAAATCGGATAAATACTGGGTGCAGGATCCGACCGGCATCGCCTGGGAAAGCTTCCGCTCGCTCGATACCATTCCGTTCTACGGCGAGCAAAGCCATCAGGGCGCGGCGGGCGCGGAAAATGCCGGTGGCGCGTGCGGCACCGCATGCTGCCCGACACCCGCCGGCGCGGAAGCAAGCGCGAACAAGGGCGTGGAAAAACCCGCTGCAAAGGCCTGTTGCAATGGCTGAACGCTTGTTCAACGTGCTGTTCCTGTGCACGCACAACTCGGCGCGGTCGGTGATGGCGGAAGCGCTGCTCAACACCATCGGCCGCGGCCGTTTTCACGCGTTCAGCGCCGGCAGCATGCCCAGCGGGCGCGTGAACCCGTTCGCGCTCGAGATGGCGCGGACCATCGGTTATCTCACCGACGCCATACGCAGCAAGTCCTGGGACGAATTCGCCCAGCCCGGCGCACCGGCCATGGACATTGTCATTACCGTCTGCGACAACGCGGCCGGCGAGACATGCCCCGTCTGGCCCGGACACCCGGCGACGGCGCATTGGGGCTTTCCCGACCCGTCCACCACCGAGGGCAGCGATGACGACAAGCGCCACGCGTTCGACCAGGTGTTCCACGCCATCCGCCGGCGCATCGAATTGCTGGTCAACCTGCCGGTTGAAAAACTCGAGCATCTCGCGCTGGCCAATGCGCTGAAGCGGATTCACGCGCAATGAACCAGCTTGCCGCGCCGGTTTGTCCAGCGGATGCGCCGGCACCGATGAACTTCTTCGAGCGCTACCTGACCGCGTGGGTGGCGCTGTGCATCGTCGCCGGCATCCTGCTCGGCCAGTTGCTGCCGGGATTTTTCCAGGTCATCGGTTCGCTCGAAATCGCGCGCGTGAACCTGCCGGTCGGCCTGCTCATCTGGATCATGATCATCCCGATGCTGATCCGAATCGACTTCGGTGCGCTGGGTCAGGTGCGCGAACACGTTCGCGGCATCGGCGTGACGCTGTTCGTGAACTGGCTGGTGAAGCCGTTCTCGATGGCGTTCCTCGCCTGGCTGTTCATCCGCCAGTGGTTCGCGCCGCTGCTGCCGGCCGCGCAAGTCGACAGTTACATCGCCGGCCTGATCCTGCTCGCCGCCGCACCATGCACCGCGATGGTGTTCGTCTGGAGCCGCCTCACCCATGGCGACCCCTATTTCACGCTGTCGCAGGTGGCATTGAACGACCTCATCATGGTGTTCGCCTTCGCCCCGCTGGTCGCGTTCCTGCTGGGCGTGTCGAGCATCACCGTGCCGTGGGCGACGCTATTTACGTCGGTGGTGTTGTACATCGTCATCCCGGTGCTGATCGCCCAGGGGTTGCGGCGCATGCTTCTGGCGCACGGCAGCGGCGCATTCGATCGCGCCATGGCGCGCATCCAGCCGTGGTCGATTGCCGCGCTGCTTGCCACGCTTGTGCTGCTGTTCGCCTTTCAGGGCAACGCCATCCTGCGCCAGCCGCTGGTGATCGCGCTGCTGGCCGTGCCAATCCTGCTGCAGGTGCTTTTCAATTCGGCGCTCGCATACTGGCTCAATCGTGCGCTCGGCGAGAAACATTCGGTAGCCTGCCCCTCGGCGCTGATCGGCGCATCGAATTTCTTCGAGCTCGCCGTTGCCGCCGCCATCAGCCTGTTCGGCTTCGAGTCCGGCGCCGCATTGGCGACGGTGGTCGGTGTGCTCATCGAAGTACCGGTGATGTTGCTGGTGGTAAAGGTCGTCAATGCGACAAAGCCCTGGTATGAAGGCACCTAGCGCGAATTCAACCAGCGCATTCCGGCCCGCCACCCGCCAAGACTGGCCGGCCATTCGCGTATTGCTGCGATCGGCCAACCTGCCGCTCGACGGCGCGGAAGCGCATCTCGCCACGTTCCTCGTTGCGACGGCTGACGAAACCGTTGTCGGTTGCGTGGGAATCGAGCGCCACGCGGATGCCGCGCTGTTGCGTTCCTGCGCGGTGGCCGACGACTGTCGCCGCCAGGGCCTGGGGCATGAACTGGTACGGCGCGCCATTGCCCTCGCGCGATCGCTGGGCATTCGCGAACTGGTGTTGCTGACCACGACCGCGGAGACCTACTTCCCGCGCTTCGGTTTTGCGCCCGCTGCCCGCGACGCCGTCAGCGACTCCCTGAAATCATCGCCCGAATTCAGCGGCGCTTGTCCGGCGTCGGCCCGCGTCATGCAACTGACGCTCGCCGATTAGCCGGTGAAGCAAACCCCAGCATGGGCGCGCCTCCTGGCGCGAAAAGAGCTGAAGAGCCGCGCCGATGCTTGAGTTTCCCGGCCAAGCGAGGCGCCACGTCGCGCACGCATGTGCGTTGTCGCACCGACTCGTTTCCCGCCGGCGCGCATTCTGGTCATTTGTTTGGGGTGCACACGCAACGACCACCTGCTGCGCATGCCACGATGGCGGTGCTCATGCGCCCGTGCTATTGACTCCGCTGTGTTCAAGATCTGAAAAACGAGAACGATGCCGAAAACCTTGAGACGCCTGCTATTCGCCCTCGCCGGCGCAGCAGGCGTGTTGCTGCTCATGGCGTTGGCTGTGCGGCTGTTCTTTGATATCAATGCCTACAAACCGCGTGTGGAAGCGGCGGCGTCGCGTTCGCTTGGAATGGTGGTTACCGTTGAGGGGCCGCTGGGCATCGGTTTCACGCCCGCACTGCAGGTCACGCTGGAAAATGTGCGCGTCCATCACCGCGGCACCGAGATCGCGTTCGTGAAAGCGATCGACCTGACCATCCCGATCCTGCCTCTGCTCCGGCAGGAAATCCGCTATGACGATATTGCCACCCGCGGCGCGCGTATCTCGATTGTGCGCAGCCGCGAAGGCCGCTACAACTATGAACGAACCGACGGCGTCCCGGCCGCGTTCCATGCGCTGGACCTGAAAAGCGTGTCGTTCGCGGATCTGATCGTCGCTTTTTCGGATCAGATCACCGGCGGCGGTTTCGAGTCCACAGGCTGTCGTGGCGGGTTGAAGGACATGCGGCACCCAGGCGATGCGCCGTTCCTGAGGCGCCTGTCATTGTCGGGGGAATTCGCCTGCCGCGAGGTGCGCGGCAAGAATTCGACCGTGTCCGACCTCACGTTTTCGGTCGCTGCGACCGACGGCGTATTCGATTTCAAGCCGGTCACCCTGCGCGCGTTCGGCGGGGACGGTTCGGCGACGCTGCGCATAGACCGCTCGGCCGAGATCCCGACATTCGAGGTCCACTACGCGTTGTCGAAACTCCACATCGAGGAATTTTTCAAGCCGCAGGCATCGGGAAAGTCGGTCAGCGGGCAGATGAACTTCTCGACGACGCTGACGCTGCGCGGCAAGACGCGTGTCGACATGAAACAAAGTGCCCAGGGGGAAATGTCCCTGTCGGGACAGAACCTCGTGCTGGGCGGCGTGGACCTGGACAAGCAATTGCCGAAATATGAATCGAGCCAGAACTTCAACCTGCTCGACGTGGGCGCGCTGTTGTTTGCCGGTCCCATCGGGCTCGCTGTCACCAAAGGCGTCGAACTGACCAGCCTTGCCCAACCTGCCGGCGGCAGCACGCAGATCCGAACCCTGGTATCGGTATGGAAAGTGGAAAAGGGCGTGGCGTATGCGCAGGACGTGGCGCTGGCGACACCTCAACAACGCCTCGCCCTCCATGGCGGGCTTGATTTCGTCGGCAACAAATATCAGGACGTGACCGTGGCGCTGGTCGATTCGAACGGCTGCGCCAGGGTGCGCCAGAAAATCGCCGGACCATTCAACCAGCCGGCGGCCGAAAAATCGGCCATCCTCGTGTCGGTGGGGCCGGTAATGAATCTCGTCGACAAGGCCCGGAAACTCTTTTCCGGCGGAGACAGCAAGTGCGAGGTGTTTTACCGCGGCTCGGTGGCCGCGCCGAAGTAGCAGAAGGGCACGGCCGAACGCCTTACTGCTGCGCGTGCGCCGCCGCGGTCAGGTCGCGCACTTCCGCCGTCACGGCTTGCCGGCTCGACTTTCCGTCCGCCCCCTTGAACTCAAGCATCAGCGCCACTGTGCCGCCCTTGCTCAACGGCTTCACCAGGTCGATCAGCATCACGTGGTAGCCACCCGGTTTCAGTTGCACCGGCTTGCCGGGAACTATGTCCAGCCTGGGTACCGCCTGCATCATCATGACGTGGTTGTCCATTTTCATTTCGTGGACTTCAACGATTCTTGCCGCGGGTGACGACACCGCGACCAGACTGACGGGCTGGTCGCTGGAAAGGGTCATGAACGCGCCGGTCGATTTCTGCGCCGCGACGGTGCCGCGCACCCAGGCGTCACTGACTTTCACCTCGGCGTGGGCGGCAAGAGAACACGACAGGGCGGCGAGCAAAACGAGACTCTTCACGTGAATTCCTTGGCTGGTCGACGGGTGCATCCTACTCCGATTGAAAGCGCAGGCTAACGCCGGTCGTCGTCCACGCGCAATTGCGGCAATTCCGCCGCCAGCAGCTTCAGGCCGGCGCGCAGCAAGTCGTCATAGCGCTTGCGCTCAGCCACAATCGATTGCTGAGTCCAGCGATAGAAACCCTCACCGGCTTTCATGCCGAGTTTTCCCGCGGCAACTTTGTCGCGTAATATTGCCGCCGGCACCGTCGCGGCGGACAGTGACGGATACATGGTGGCCGCGGCAGCGGCGTGGACATCCAGGCCGGCATGATCGCGCTGCAGCACCGGGCCCGCGGCCAGGAATCGAAAGCCGAAGCCGAAGCGCACCGCGGCATCGACGTCCCCGGGCGAGGCGATGCCGGCATCGATCATCGCGAACGCCTCGCGGGCCAATGCATGCTGCAGGCGGTTGGCAAGAAATCCGGGCAGGTCCTTCCTGACGGTGACCGGCACCATGCCGCAGCGGCGCATGAATGCCGACAGCGTCGGCGCATGCGCCGCGTCGCTGCGTTCGCCGAGAATCACTTCCACCAGCGGCACCATGTGCGCCGGCATGAAGAAATGCAGGCCCAGCATGCGCGACGCGCTGTCGAGGCCCGCCGCGATCATGCTGATCGGGAAGCTTGAACTATTGCTGGTCAATAGCGCATCGGGCCGGGCGCGTCGCGCCAGTTCCGCGAACAGTGCCTGCTTGATGTCGAGCCGTTCGGGAATGCATTCGATCACCAAGTCGATGTCCGGCCAGGGCACTTCGTTGAGCGTTGCACATGCGGACAATCTGCCGACGCGGTTCGCATAGCCGAGATCGGTCATGCCACGCACAAAGTAATCCGGAAGCAATCCTCGGCGCGCGTCGGAAGGCTCCATCACAATCGTTTTGCAACCGGCGCGCGCGAGCACCAGCGCGACATCGGCACCCATGGTGCCGCCGCCGATGACGAGGGCGGTGGCGTGGGAGGGGGATTCATGCATGTGTGCAATGCCTTCCAATGTCCGTGTATTGTGGGCAATCATTCTAGTCGCGCTCAGCGCGGGTTACTTCCCCCTTTGCAAACGGGAAGGGAGGGACTTGCAGCGCGCCATTTGCGACAACCGAAAAATCCCCCTCAATCCCCCTTTGAGAAAGGGGGAAGTGACTCGCGCCAGGGCGTCCAATAGACTTGCACCACCGTTGTTTGCGGGTTCACCGCAGCACCGGGGCCACCCTTGTCATTTCCGGCAACATGAAGTCGAAATCGCAGCCGATGTCCGCCTGCGTGACCGTCGTCTGGTAGAGCTTGCGATAGCCGTGGCCCGGCATGTCCGCCAGCGTCGACGGCGGTGTCCACGCGCCGAGGCGCGTGGACATTTCCGCCTCCGACTCCTCGATGCGATCACCGAACTCCTGCAGCATCTGCATGAGC
>JBDTSU010000037.1:0-17492 GCA_039930965.1 Betaproteobacteria bacterium | reverse complement strand
AGCGGCGCGACGTGGGTGCTGTACCTGCTCGAGTGCGCGAACGGCAGTTACTATGCCGGCATTACCACCGACCTGGAACGGCGCTTCGCCGAACATGTCTTCGGTATCGGCGCCCGTTATACCCGCGCCAATCCGCCGCAACGGGTGATCGCGGCAAGAATTTTTCCGGATCGGGCCAGCGCATCGCGCGCGGAAGCCGCCTTGAAGAAACTGCCGCGATCGCGAAAGACCGGCTATTTTTCTGCCTGACGTCGCGGCGCCGGGGATTGCCCGGCATGCACAACGTTGCGTGCCTTCAGTGTATCGTCGAGCGCTTCAGGTCGCCCGCGCGATAGGCTTCGCTGGCAAGCTGGTAGTAGCCGATGGCCTCCTCGATCAGGTGCTGCGAGAGTTCGTCCATCGGCGCCTGCCGCCCGGTGTTGGCATCGACGACACGCACGCGCGAGTTGGGCTTGAGTTCAACGATGCGTCCGCTTTCGTAGTAGCCGACAGTCTGGTAGTTCGCCATCAAGGCGCGCTCGTGCGTCCGGCCTTCCAGCAGGATGTCCTGGCCGAAAAAGCGCGAGCGATAGCTGACGTTCAACAATCCCAGTATGGTCGGCGGCACATCGATTTGCGATGCAATGGTGTCGATTCGCTGTGGCGGCACGTGCTTGGGGGCGTAGATCACCATCGGGATGTGATAGTTCTCCAGCGGCAACTCCTGCTTTCCGCGTCCCTTGTGGGTGTGGTCGGCGACAATGACGAACAGCGTGTCGTCGAACCACGGTTTGGCACGTGCCCGCTCGATGAAATTGCCGATCGACCAGTCGGTGTATTTGACGCCGCCCTCACGGCCGCTCTTGCTCGGAATGTCGATCCGGCCTTCGGGATAAGTGAACGGCCGGTGATTCGAGGTGGTCATGATGTGCGCGAAAAACGGCCTGGACGCCGCGTACCGCACGTCGAGTTCGCGCAGGGCCAGGCTGAACAAGTCCTCGTCGGCCACCCCCCAGATGTTTTCGAAATGAATCTGTTCAGGCGTGAGCACAGTGCGGTCGATCACGGTATAGCCGTTGCCGGCGAAAAACGCATTCATGTTGTCGAAGTATCCGTAGCCGCCGTAGAGATAGAGCGACTCGTAGCCATGGTCCTTGAACACTTCGCCGATGGTGTAGAGGTTGGCGTTGTCGGGGCGTTTGACGATGGAATGGCCCGGGGTCGGCGGCACTGACAGGGTCAGCGCTTCCAGTCCGCGCACGGTGCGCGTACCGGTGGCATAGAGGTGCGTGAACAGCATGCCTTCCCGGGCGAGACGATCGAGGGAGGGCGTGAGATTTTGCCGGTTGCCAAATGCCGTCATGAACTCGGCGGAAAAGCTTTCGACGGAAATCATCACCACGTTGAGCGGCTTGCGTGCGCCTCGTCCCACGATGTCGCGAATATACGGCCGCTGGGTAACAATGACGGGTACGCGCTTGGCGGCCATATCGCCCGCCAATCTGGCGATCGCCTTGGCGCGCGGCAGCGTCTTGTAGAAGCGGTCATAGTCGATCTCGTTGGTCCAAAACGCGTGCCAGAAGTCGAAATAGCCGTTGCCGGCAAGTTCATTGGCCTGCCCGTCGGCGGAAAATTCCTTGTAGCGCGCGTCGAGGGCAAACACCGCCAGCGGCGGCAATATCAGCAGGACCAGCGCGGTGAGGATTCGTTGCCGCGTCGCCAGTCCGCCTTGCCACCAGGGCCGCGTCACGCGTGCCAGCATCGCCCACAGTGCCAGCGTTGCGGCGGCGACCCCGGTGAGCAGCAAAGGCAGGTTATATGATTCGCGAATGTTGCCGATCACTTCGTTGGTGTAGATCAGGTAATCGACGGCGATGAAATTGAACCGCGACGCAAATTCGTTCCAGAACGTGAATTCGGCAAATCCGACAAATACCATCAGGGCCAGCAATGGCAGCAACAGGGCGAGCATCACGATGCGCAGCGACCGGTGGCGGGCGTCGGGCCAGGCGAGCAGCAGCAAGCCGAGCGGCGTCAGGAAGAAGCTGGCGGTGCCGAGATCGAATACCAATCCGATTGCCATCGCCGGCACCAGCCGCCACGGCATCAGCGGGCTCAGTTCACCGTTGTAGAACCCCAGACCGAGGCGAACCGCGGCGTTGAAAGCGACATACGTAAGCAACAGCAGCCACAGGATTCGCAGGCGATGCGGCAGGAGTCGGTCCAGCAATTTTTTCACGAGGACGGGTAACGCGAGGCGGGGGACGAGGTGCTCATTATCCCTCCTGTCATGCACAAACTTCACAAGTGTGCAGAATATGCCTCTGATCCAATTTTCGGCATCACGCACAGGACACTTTGATGAAGGCCACCGATTCGCGCGAGTCACCCGGCATGCCTGTTCTTGCATTGCGCGGCGGAGGAACGGTTGCCCGGCTGGGCCTGGGCACTTGGCGCATGGGAGAAGCGCGGCTAGCGCGAAAGGATGAGGCCGCAGTACTGCGGCATGCCGTTGGCCGCGGCATTACCCTCATCGACACCGCCGAGATGTATGGCGACGGTGGCGCGGAAGAGGTGGTGGGCGACGCGCTGCGGGGATTGGGATCGGCGCGCGACCAGCTTTTCCTCGTCAGCAAGGTCTATCCGTGGAATGCCTCCCGGCGCGGCACGGTTGAGGCGTGCGAGCGCAGCCTGACTCGCATGGGTGTCGACCGGATCGATCTGTACCTGTTGCACTGGCGCGGCGAACATCCGCTGGCCGATACCGTGGCGGCGTTCGAGAAACTGAAGCGCGACGGCAAGATTGGCCATTGGGGCGTCTCGAATTTCGATACCGGCGACATGCGCGAACTCGACGCCGTCGAGAATGGCCGCAACGCTGTCGTCAACCAGGTCTATTACAACCTTGCCAAACGCTGGCCGGAGGCAACCCTGCTGCCGTGGCAGCGCGAACGAGGTATCGCGACCATGGCCTATTCGCCACTCGACCAGGGCGCGCTGCCGGCGCACAAGGTGCTGGCGCCGATCGCGGCCCGCCATGGTGTTGCGCCCGCACAAATTGCCCTTGCCTGGCTGCTGCGCGCAGAGGATGTGATCGCGATCCCCAAGACATCGCGAATCGAAGGCGTGGACGAGATCGTCGGTGCGCCCCGCATCGCGCTGCAAGCGGAAGACATGGAACTGCTGCACCGGGCTTTTCCGCCGCCGCGGCCGGCCGCGCGGATGCAGACTACCTAGACACAGCGCACCAAACTCCCCGGCTGGTGCGCCTTGCGGGGCAATAATGTCTGCAAAGCCTCGCCAGTGCTGGAGTTAGCTATTCGACTGTGACCGATTTGGCCAGGTTTCGCGGCTTGTCCACGTCGGTCCCCTTCACCAGCGCCGCATGATAGGCGAGCAGCTGCACCGGAATCGTGTGCACGATCGGCGAGAGCATGCCGCAATGCCGGGGCGCGCGGATGATGTGCACGCCCTCGCTCTCGGTGAAGTGCGAATCGAGGTCGGTAAACACAAACAATTCGCCACCGCGGGCGCGGACTTCCTGCATGTTCGATTTGACTTTTTCCAGCAGCGTGTCATTGGGTGCGATGACGACGACGGGCATGCGGCTATCGACCAGTGCGAGCGGCCCGTGCTTGAGTTCGCCGGCGGGGTAGGCTTCGGCGTGGATATAGGAAATTTCCTTGAGCTTTAAGGCGCCCTCGAGCGCGATGGGATAGTGAATACCGCGGCCAAGGAAAAGTGCGTGCTGCTTTTCGGCGAAGCGGTCGGCCCAGGCCTTGATTTGTGGTTCCAGATTCAGTGCCTGCTGCACGCCACCCGGCACGTAGCGCAGTTGCTCGATGTACTTGGCTTCGTCCTCTTTGCTCAGGCGCCCTTTCGCCTTGGCGAGCGCCAGGGCGAGTGTGAACTGCACGACCATTTGCGTGGTCATGGCCTTGGTGGAGGCCACACCAATCTCCGGGCCGGCGCGCGTGTAGCACACGAGTTTGGATGCGCGCGGAATGGCGGATTCGCGCACATTGCAGATCGACAGCGTGGCAGCGTGGCCGAGCTCCTTGGCACGCTTGAGCGCTTCCATCGTATCCAGCGTTTCGCCGGACTGGGAAATAGTGACAACCAGTTGCTTCGGATTCGGGATGGAATCGCGGTAGCGGTATTCGTGGCCAAGCTCGACAGTAACGGGCAGGCGGGCGATGGTCTCGATCCATTGCTTGGCCACCAGCGCGGAGTAATAACTGGTACCCGAAGCGAGAATGAGGACGGCATCGGCATCGCGGAAAATTTCCGCGGCGCCCTCGCCGAACAGGCCGGGATGGACGCCCTCCGCGAGCACCGCCTCCATCGTATCCGCGAGCGCGCGCGGCTGTTCATGGATCTCTTTCTGCATGAAGTGCTGATAGGGTCCGAGTTCGCGCGCGTCGTCGGTGATGTCGCTGATTTTGATTTCGCGCGTGACGGATTTGCCGGCGCGATCAACGACGGTGATCCCGGTGCGCGTGAGTTCGGCCACATCGCCCTCCTCCAGGTACATCACGCGGCGCGTTTCCGGGATGATGGCAGACATGTCGGAGGCAATGAAATTTTCGCCCTTGCCCTCGGCGCCGACCCCGATCAACAGCGGGCAACCCATGCGCGCGCAACACATCACGTCGGGTGCGGACAAGCTCATCACGCCGATCGCATAGGCGCCGTGCAGATCGCGCACCGCGCACTGCGTGGCCTCGAACAGGTTATTCGTTTCTTTGAAATAGTGGTGCACCAGATGCCCGATGACCTCGGTGTCGGTCTGCGATTCGAAGTGATAACCGGCGCGTTTCAGGCGTTCGCGCTGTTCTTCATGGTTCTCGATGATGCCGTTATGCACGACGGCAATTTCTTCGTTCGATACATGCGGATGGGCGTTGGGCTCGGTGACGCCGCCGTGGGTGGCCCAGCGGGTGTGGCCGATGCCGAGCACGCCGTTGAGTCCTTCTTCGGCAATCCCCGCTTCCATTTCTGCGACGCGACCGACGCGGCGCACGCGCTTGATGCCGCCATTGACGACCGCGACGCCGGCCGAATCATAGCCGCGATATTCGAGCCGCTTCAGGCCCTCGGTGAGGATGGGAACGATGTTGCGATTGGCGATGGCGCCGACGATGCCGCACATAGTGACCTCTTGAGTTCACCGTTCTCGGGCTCCGCGTGGAACCGCGAACAGTCTGAAATACCCCGAATGGGCCCGGGGCCAAGCGATTATTCTACAAGCCGGTGTTGTGCCCGGTGCGATGCTACTTCTTTTTGACCGGCCGTATCCAGTCCGGCCGGTTGACCTGGGTCTTCGCATTCAGCGTCAGCCCGCCCGGCGGCACATCTTTCCAGACCGTGGTGCCCGCGGCAATATCCGCGCCCTTGCCGATCGTGATGGGTGCCACCAATTGCACGTCTGATCCGATATGGACGCCGTCCTCGATCACGCTGCGGTGTTTGTTGGCGCCATCGTAGTTGCAGACGATGGTGCCCGCACCGATGTTTACCTTGCTGCCGACCGAGGTGTCACCGACATAGGTCAGGTGGTTGGCCTTGGAGCCGTGCCCGAACTGGCTGGCCTTGACCTCGACAAAATTGCCGAGGTGTACGTCGTCACCGAGTTCGGTGCCCGGACGGATACGTGCGTAGGGTCCGATGCGGGCCGACGCGCCGATCACCGCGCCATCGATGTCGGTGAACGGCAGAATCTCGGTAGCGGGACCAATCGAGCAATTGCGCAGAATGCAATTGGCGCCGATTCGAGTGCCGGCCGCCAGGCGCACCTGCCCCTCGAAGATGCAGTTGACATCGATGTTGACGTCGATATCGCAGACAAGGTGTCCACGTACGTCTAGGCGCGCCGGGTCGGCCAAACTGACGCCTTCGGACATCAGGTGGTGTGCGATCTGCTGTTGCAGGGTGCGTTCCAGTTGCGCCAGCTGATCCCGGCTATTTACCCCCATCACTTCCCAGGCATGTGCCGGATGCGGCGTGTCGACGTCGATACCATCGGCCACAGCCATGGCGAGGATATCGGTCAGGTAGTACTCACCTTGCGCATTCTTGTTGCTGAGGGCCGGCAGCCATTTCGCCAGTTGCGCGGTGGGACACGCGACAAAGCCGGTATTGATTTCGCGAATCGCGCGCTGTTCCGCAGTCGCGTCTTTATCTTCGACGATGGCGCGGACGTGTCCACGATCATCTCTCACGATCCGGCCGAGCCCGGCCGGATCGTCGACAACTTCAGTGAGCCACGCGAGCTTGTCCTGCCGGGCTGACTGCACCAAGGCGGACAGCGTTTGCGCGCTGATGAGCGGTACATCGCCATAGACGATAAGTGTGACGCCCCCGGCGGATAATTGCGGCATGGCCTGCAACACAGCGTGTCCCGTGCCGAGTTGTGGTTCCTGCTTGGCCCACAGTAGCGATTTGTCGCCAATCGCCTCACGCACCTGGTCACCGAGATGGCCGTAGACGATACAGATTCGGTCAGGCGTCAGTTCAGTGGTGGCCGCAAGCACGTGTGCAAGCATCGGCCTGCCTGCGATGGCGTGTAGGACTTTCGGCAGGCTTGAGCGCATTCGCTTGCCCTGACCGGCAGCCAGGATGACGACATTCAATGCGGGCAAGGGGGAATTGGGAGTCGGCTTCATGTGCAAATTATGCGTGATTCGCGCTTGCCTTGATCGAGGACGAAAAAAAAGGCAGCGGGGAGTTTTTCCGCTGCCTGTATGTGTTGCGCCTCTAAACCGTTACGGTATTAACATTATAGCGTAAATCGTCACTTTCTACGCAATTTTTGAATCGCCTGCAGCTGGGCCGCAAGTTGCGCCAGCTCAGCAACCACCAATGCCCTTTCCTGACCACTCGCACGGTTAGCAAGCGCTTCCTCCGCTGCGCGTTTGGCTTCCATGACCTTGGCTTCATCGAGATCGTGTGCGCGGATTGAGCTGTCCGCCAGAATGGTCAATATCTTGGGTTGGACTTCGAGGATTCCGCCTGAAACATAGACGACCTCTTCTTCATCCTTGCCGACGAGCTTCACTTTTACCACGCCCGGCTTGATGCGCGTAAGCAAGGGTGCGTGCTGCGGCAGAATGCCCAACTCGCCAGCTTCACCGGGCGCAATGACCATCTCGGCTTCTCCCGAAAAGATCGCCTGCTCGGCGGAAACGATGTTTACCTGTAGCGTGTTTGCCATTTCAATCTTTCTCGGAGCGGTTCTCGCCTTAGCTCATCGTTTTGGCTTTTTCAAAGGCCTCATCGATGCCGCCAACCATATAGAAGGCCTGCTCGGGCAACGCATCGCATTCGCCGTCGACGATCATCTTGAAGCCACGGATGGTTTCTTTCAGTGGCACGATTTTTCCCGGTGAACCCGTAAACACTTCGGCAACGTTGAACGGTTGCGACAGGAAGCGCTGGATTTTGCGGGCGCGCGCCACCGCCAGTTTGTCGTCAGGCGAAAGCTCGTCCATGCCCAAAATTGCGATGATGTCGCGCAATTCCTTGTACCGCTGCAGCGTGGATTGCACTCGGCGTGCGACCGTGTAATGTTCTTCGCCCACGACTTGCGGATCGAGCTGGCGGCTGGTGGAATCGAGCGGATCCACCGCGGGATAAATACCCAGCGATGCGATATCACGCGACAACACGACGGTGGCGTCCAGGTGAGCAAACGTCGTTGCGGGAGATGGATCGGTCAAGTCGTCCGCCGGAACGTAAATCGCCTGAATCGACGTGATGGAGCCGGTCTTGGTGGAGGTGATGCGTTCTTGCAGCACGCCCATTTCCTCCGCCAGCGTCGGCTGGTAGCCCACAGCAGACGGCATACGGCCCAACAACGCCGATACCTCGGTACCCGCGAGCGTGTAACGATATATGTTGTCAACGAAAAATAAAATGTCCTTGCCTTCATCGCGGAAACGCTCGGCCATCGTCAGGCCGGTCAGCGCCACCCGCAGCCGGTTGCCCGGCGGCTCGTTCATTTGTCCGAACACCATCGCCACCTTGGATTCGCTCAGATTATCGGCTTTGATCACGCCCGCTTCCTGCATCTCGTGATAGAAGTCGTTGCCTTCGCGGGTACGCTCGCCCACGCCGGCGAATACGGAAAGTCCACCGTAGTTCTTGGCGATGTTGTTGATCAATTCCAGCATGGCGACGGTCTTGCCGACGCCCGCACCGCCGAACAGGCCGATCTTGCCGCCCTTGGCAAAGGGACAGATCAGGTCAATAACCTTGATGCCGGTCGGCAGCAGGTCAACGGATGGGGAGAGATCGTCGAATTTTGGCGCCGGCTGATGAATCGCCCGGCGCTCGTCGGTGAGAATCGGGCCCTGTTCGTCGATCGGGCGACCGAGGACGTCCATGATGCGACCGAGTGTGGCGGCTCCGACAGGGACGGAGATTCCCACCCCGGTGCCCGTCACTTTCATGCCGCGACGCAAGCCATCGGAGGAGCCCATTGCGATGCAACGAACAATACCGTCGCCGAGCTGTTGCTCGACCTCGAAGGTCAGGCCTTCTTCGGCAAAGGATTTTCCGCTGGAAGCTGCCAGCGTCAATGCTTCATATACCCGGGGCATGGCATTGCGCGGGAACTGGATATCCACCACTGCGCCAATACACTGAACGATTTGACCGACACTCATTTTTGACTCCGACGAAATATTGCGAATTCTGGTAGTTTCTTGACCGGACTAGACTGCGGCTGCGCCACCGACAATTTCCGACAATTCCTTGGTAATGGCAGCCTGGCGTGCTTTGTTGTACGTCAACTTAAGTTCGCCAATCACTTTCTTGGCATTGTCGGACGCCGACTTCATGGCGACCATGCGCGCCGACTGTTCTGACGCGATGTTTTCCGACACAGCCTGATACACGATGGCTTCCACGTAGCGCACGAGTAACTCATCCAGCACGGTTTTCGCATCCGGCTCGTAGAGGTAATCCCACGACGAATCGGGCGCACCAAGCGTTTCACCGGTCAACGGCAACAACTGCTCGCAGACCGCTTCCTGTTTCATGGTGTTGATGAACTTTGTGTAGCAGATGAAAAGCGCATCGACCTTGCCCTCCGCAAACGCGTCAAGCTGAATCTTGACCGGCCCGATCAACTTTTCGAGATGCGGCTTGTCGCCGAGGCCGATCACATGCGACACCAACGGGATACCAAAGCGTTGCAGGAAACCAAAACCCTTGTTGCCGATCGCAGTACCTTGCACCTTTGCGGACGCTCCCTCCCACTCTTTGACTTTGTTCACCACCAGACGCATGACATTGGTATTTAAGCCGCCGCACAGGCCCTTGTCGGAGGTGATCATGATGAGACCGACATTCCTGATCTGTTCGCGTTTTTGCAGGAAGGCGTGCTTGTAGTCCGGATTGGCGTGCGACAGATTTGCGCAGACGCTGCGAATTTTTTCCCCGTACGGGCGCGCGGCGCGCATCCTTTCCTGCGCCTTGCGCATTTTGGATGCGGCGACCATTTCCATGGCCTTGGTGATCTTGCGCGTGTTTTCTACGCTCTTGATCTTGGTTCTGATTTCTTTGGAGCCTGCCATCTTCGCCTCTTAGGTCACCCTGCACGCCATATCAGGTCGAGCTTGGATCGTCGCCGGGATACTGCGCCGCGCATCTCCACGCGCCGAGCGCCCGGTTGACGGTGGGTTAGTAGCTTCCGGTTTTCTTGAAATCCTGAATCGCGGCGTGCATCGCCTTTTCGTCGTCTGCCGACAAGTTGTTGGCGACCTCGATGGACGCGACCAGCGACGCGTACTTGGACTTCACGAAGTCCTTGAGGCTCTTTTCGAAAGAGGCCACTTTCTTGATTTCCACGTCGTCCATGTAGCTATTGTTGACCGCGAACAGCGACAGCGCCATTTCCCAGACCTGCATCGGCTGATACTGCGGTTGCTTCATCAGTTCCGTCACGAGGCGGCCACGCTCCAGTTGCTTGCGGGTGGCATCGTCAAGGTCCGACGCAAACTGCGCAAAAGCCGCCAGTTCGCGGTATTGCGCCAGCGCCAGGCGCACACCGGCGCCAGTGTCCTTGCGCTTCATGATCTTGGTCTGTGCAGCACCACCGACACGCGACACGGAAATACCGGCGTTGATGGCGGGACGGATGCCGGCGTTGAACAGGTCGGTTTCCAGGAAGATCTGGCCGTCTGTAATCGAAATTACATTGGTCGGCACGAAGGCAGACACGTCACCGGCTTGGGTTTCGATGATCGGCAACGCCGTCAGCGAACCCGTTTTGCCTTTGACGGCACCATTGGTGAATTTCTCCACGTAGGCCGCGTTGACGCGTGCGGCACGCTCAAGCAGGCGCGAATGCAGATAGAACACATCACCCGGATACGCCTCGCGACCCGGCGGACGGCGCAGCAATAGCGAAACCTGGCGATAGGCAACGGCCTGCTTGGAAAGATCATCGTAAATGATCAAGGCATCCTGGCCACGATCGCGAAAATATTCCCCCATGGTGCAACCCGAATAAGCGGCGATGTATTGCATTGCCGCCGACTCCGACGCGGTCGACGCGACGACGATGGTGTAGGCCAGCGCACCGGTCTCTTCCAGTTTGCGCACGACATTGACGACGGTCGAAGCCTTCTGACCGATCGCAACGTAGACGCAAAACATGTCCTTGCCCTTCTGGTTGATGATGGTGTCCACGGCCACGGCGGTCTTGCCGGTCTGGCGGTCACCGATGATCAGTTCGCGCTGACCACGCCCCACCGGCACCATCGCGTCGATAGCCTTGAGGCCCGTTTGCACCGGTTGATCCACCGATTTCCGCGCGATCACGCCCGGCGCGACCTTTTCGATCACGTCCGTCATTTTGGCGTTGATCGGGCCCTTGCCGTCGATCGGTTCACCCAGGGAGTTCACGACGCGGCCCAACAATTCGGGGCCGACCGGCACCTCCAGAATGCGGCCGGTGCATTTGACCGTGTCACCCTCCTTGATGTGCTGGTAATCACCCAGGATCACGGAGCCCACGGAATCGCGCTCGAGGTTCAATGCCAGGCCGAAGGTGTTGTTCGGAAACTCCAGCATCTCGCCCTGCATCACGTCCGCCAATCCGTGCACGCGGCAGATGCCGTCCGTGACCGAAATGACCGATCCTTCAGAGCGTTTTTCAGCCGCTGCCGGTAGGTTTTGAATCTTGGACTTGATCAGTTCACTGATTTCAGCCGGGTTGATTTGCATCGTCAACTCCAATACTTGAATTTCAAATCTTCAGGACCGGCGCACAAGGGCGCGCCGGTGTTCAATACTTTTCGTTCGGCGCATTTCACGCCAGTGATGCCGCCATCTGGTCGAGCGTGTCGCGAACCGACGCGTGGATCACATCGTCACCCACCTGAACGCGCGCACCACCAATCAATGACGCATCAACCTTGATTTCAGCGTCCACGCGCTTCCCGTATCGCTTGCCAAGGCCATCGACCAGCGCGTCCTTGTCCGCATCCGACAGCGGGAAAGCGCTGGTAATGACGGCTTTGATGACGCCGTCGTGGTCGCGTTGCAGACGCTCAAAATGCTCGCTGATAAACGGCAACAAGGTCGCCCGCTGGTTGTCGATCAGCGTGTTGGTCAGGTTTTGCAGGGCATCCGGCACATTTCCGCCGGACACGGAAAACAGCAAATCGGCTTTCTCCGGGGTGCTTACTTTGGGATTTCCCAACAGCGACGCGGCTTCGCGTGTCGCCGCCACCGCGCCGAGTTGCTTAAGCGTCTGCGAATAGCGGCTCACGGCGTTTGCCTCGACCGCGGCGCGAAAGGCTGCTTCCGCATACGGCCGCGCGACGGTGGTCAGTTCGGCCATTACAGTTGCGCCTTCAACTGCGCCAGCATCTCGGCATGCGCCTTCGCATCGACTTCGCGCTTCAGAATCTTCTCGGCACCGGCCACCGCCAGAACAGCGACCTGTTCACGCAGTTGTTCCCGGGCCTTTTGCATTTCCATCTGGATCTGCGCCTCTGCCGCCACGATAATGCGCTCCGCCTCCATTCGCGCCTGACTCTTGGCTTCCTCAATCGACGTCGCGATTTGCTTATCGTTCAGCGCCTTCATGTCGGACGCCTGGTCGCGCGCCTCCTTGAGCATCACGGCTTTCTGCTTTTCGCCCTCTGCCAGCGCCGATTTGCCCTTTTCGGCTTCGGCCAGTCCTGCGGCAATTTTGCGGCTGCGCTCGTCCATGGCCGCCACCAGCGGTGGCCAGATTTTCGCTTTTGCAAACCAAATGAGCAGGATGAACCAGATGGCCATCCCGAATAACGTCGCATTCAGACTCATGGCGACGACTCCTTGTTGGGTCGGTGTTTACTTGATGGCGGAAAGCAGCGGATTGGCAAAGCCGAAGAACATGGCGATACCCACACCAATCAGGAATGCGGCATCAATCAAACCGGCCAGCAAGAACATGAATTTTTGCAATTGCGGGATCAGTTCCGGCTGCCGGGCGGCGGATTCCAGGAATTTGGAGCCCATGATGCCGATGCCCACGCAGGCGCCCAACGCGCCCAGACCGATGATGAGACCAATACCCAGCGCCATGTAACTTTGAACGACGGCATAGAACTGTGCCATTTTGTTTTCCTTTCGCTTATGAACGACTTGATTGACTGAGAATTACAGATTTAAATCGGAAAGTATCAATGATGCTCGTGGGCCATCGCGATATATACCGTCGATAGCACCATGAAAATGAACGCCTGCAGAATGATGATCAGAATGTGGAACACGGCCCAGCCCCATGACAGGACGATGGAACCGGCGGTGTAGACCCCGCCCAGCATGCCGAGCAGGCCGAGCAGCATGAATATCAGTTCGCCGGCGTACATGTTGCCGAACAGACGCATGCCGAGAGAGACCGGCTTGGCGATCAATTCAATAATATTGATGGCCAGATTGGGAATCCAGAGAAGCGGATGGGCGCCGAACGGAGCGGTAAACAATTCATGCAGAAACCCGCCCGCGCCTTTGGCTTTAAAGCTGAAAAAGATGATGAGCGCAAACACGGTGAACGACATCGCGAAAGTGACGTTCAGATCTGAAGAAGGCACTGCCTTCCACTGGTGAACGCCGAGTGCACCCATCAGCGTTGCGATGAAGTCGATGGGAATCAGATCCACCAGATTCATCATGAACACCAGGACAAAGATCGTTAGCGCCAGCGGGGCGAGAAAACTCCGGTCCCCGGGAAAAACATCCTTGACGGTATTGTCGATAAACTCGAGCATGATTTCGATGAAGCTCTGAAACCGCCCGGGCACGCCGGACGTGACGCGCTGCGCCGCAAGCCAGAAAGCACCAAGGCCGATCACGCCGACGATGACCGACATGACCAGGGAATCGATATTGAGGGTCCAAAATCCACCGTCACCGACCGTTGTCAGATTTTTCAGGTGATGTGCAATATATTCTGAGGGGGTAATTTCGGAACCGGACGCCATGATTTTTTATCGAATTGTCAGTAAAGCCAACCAATGCCCCAGCAGGGTGACGCCCATCGCGGCCAGTAACCAGCCCGCCACGAACCAACCACTTGCCAGCGCCGCAAACAACAGTGACACCACCACCACCACCTTTGCTGCCTCGGCCACGAGGTGCCTGCCCAACACCCGCCCGGCAGACACAGCGGACACTTTTGAATTCCGCGCCAGCGCGGCATAGACGAAGCTGCCCGCCATTACGACCGCGCCGCCAATAAGGCCAGATGCCGCCGCTGCCATTCCTCCGGCGACAAGTGCGACGATCGCCACAAGAATCCCCAGCAGTGCTTGCGCAAGAATCACTTTTTGATAGGTATGTCCGAGGTCATCACGCAGCATTTGCATTCCTCCCGGACAACATACCCGCGAAAACTTCCCGCAAAGCCTGTCGATTATAAGCGCGAGGCGTTATAGGCGTCAAACCGTTTTGCGGCGGCGCAACAAATGTGGCCTTGTGATAACGACTTGATAAGTAAGCGCTTTAGTGGGCCATAAGAGCACATTTTCCGGGAAACTTGCCGTTTCCCATGTCCAGTATTGACAATTCAGACCCCGAATTGCGCGCCATACTTCGGTGCTTTTAGCCTCCGCTTCTTTTCGGTGCTGCGGCATGCTGCCCTGCGTAAGGAGCGATCCGATTTGCCACTATTTGAGCTTGGTTCTTTCCAGGATGCCATCAAGATGCTCAAAGCTCATGAATTCGATCGATAGCGTCCCGCGCCCTTTCTTATGTGCTTTGACGGAAACGCGGGTACCGAGTTTTTCCGCAAGGTCGTTTTCCAACCGGCGGACATCCGCGGTGACCGACACCCCGGACCTACCCGCCTTAGGCGGCGCCTGCTCGACTTTGACCAAGCGCTCGGCTTCGCGAACGGATAGAGTTTTTGCGACAATCTGATGGGCGAGTTCAACCTGTTTTGACTTGCCGAGCGCAAGCAGGGCTCGCGCGTGTCCCATGTCCAGTTTGCTTTCCATCACCATGTCCTGCACCGGCTTGGCAAGTTCAAGCAGGCGCAGCAAGTTGGTCACGGCGACGCGCGAACGCCCAACCGCCTGCGCGGCTGCCTCGTGGGTGAGCTTGAATTCATCGATCAAACGCTTGATGCCTGAGGCTTCCTCAATGGCGTTGAGGTCTTCGCGCTGGATGTTTTCAATGAGCCCGATACCGAGCGCCTGCTCGTCCGGAATGTCGCGCACCAAGGCGGGGACCGTAACCAGTCCCGCGATTTGCGCGGCACGCCAGCGGCGTTCGCCGGCGACGATCTCGAATTTTCCGGCGCTGATTTGCCTGACCAGAATCGGCTGGACTATTCCACGATTCCTGACCGACTGCGCCAATTCGTCCAGGGCGACCTTGTCCATACGCGTGCGCGGCTGGTACTTTCCCGGTGACAAATCACCGACCAGGATTTCACGCAATTCACCGTCATTGCTCGACACCCCTCCCTTACCACCCAGCAAGGCATCCAGGCCGCGGCCCAATCCCTTTGGCTTGATCATGCCGCGTCCTTGATGGCGATGCCCTGCCTGGCAAGCAGTTCTCTGGCGAAAGCAAAATGTGCGAGCGCCCCTTTACTGACGGGGTCATGCAGGATGACGGGTTTGCCAAACGACGGCGCTTCGGCGATGCGGATGTTTCGCGGAATCACGGTATCAAACACCTTTTTGCCAAAATGGCTTTTGATTTCGTCCGATACCTGATTGGTAAGCGACGAGCGCGGGTCATACATGGTGCGCACCAGCGCCTCTATCTCGATGTCGGGGTTCAGGTTCGCTTTCACCTTGCGCAGCGTTCCCACCAAATCCGAGAGCCCCTCCAGCGCGTAGTACTCGCACTGCATGGGTATGATAACGGCATCCGCGGCAGTTAATGCGTTCACGGTCAGCATGTTCAGCGCGGGCGGGCAATCGATGACCACGAATGCATAATCGCCGGCGACCGGTTGTAATGCCGTCTTTAGGCGAAATTCGCGTTGCGGTATATCGATCAGCTCGATCTCCGCCCCCGCCAGTTCTCGATTGGCAGGCAGTACATCGTAGCCGCCTTCGGCGCTGACCCGCGCTGCCGCAACACCGTACTCACCCAGGAGGACGCCATACAGGGTCTTGTCGACGCCACCCTTGTCGATTCCGCTGCCGGTCGTCGCGTTTCCCTGTGGATCGAGGTCGACCAGCAGTACTCGCTGACCGTAATGGGCCAGCGTTGCCGAGAGATTCACGGCGACGGAGGTCTTGCCGACTCCGCCTTTCTGATTAGCAATTGCGAATACTTTCATCGGCCGCCTAGTTTTTCTTCTTGATCACCACGAGATGACGCTGACCGTCAACACCTGGCACTTTAAGACTGATGACCTCTTTGACAATGAAACGGTCCGGGAGCCGCCCGATTTCGTCATGCGGAAACACCCCCTTCATCGCCAGCATCTCGCCCGCGTCGGCGCATAAGTGCCCGGCGCCGTCGACAAAATCCTTCAATTCGGCAAATGCGCGCGAGACCACGCGATCGAATTTGACGGGGGGCCGGTAGTCTTCGACCCTTCCCGTGACGACATCGGCATTTTTCAGGCCGAGTTCGCCAAGCGCCTGCCGGATAAATGTCGTTTTCTTCGCAACGCTATCCAACATCGTCACGCGCCGATGTGGACTCGATATGGCCAGCGGTATTCCTGGCAGCCCTGCGCCACTACCGACATCAATAATGGTCGAACTTACGCCCAGATGCGCCAGAAGGGTAAGGCTGTCAAGAACATGCAGGCCGATCATGCGCAGCGGTTCTCGCACCGCGGTCAGGTTGTAGACCTTGTTCCATTTATCGAGCAAAGCAAGGTACTGCAGTAGTTGCGCGCGCTTCGGGGGATCAAGATCAAGTTTGAGATCCGCCAGCCCTTCATCGAGGCGTTGGCGCAGCAGCGGGAATGGCGCAATGGCGGATCCGGTCATTGTCAGGAGACCTTACGCCGACTTCTGCTCAAGGGTATTTCTTGCCGTGGCAAAACCCCGCTTTGCGTGCACCAGCAACAAAGAGATTGCGGCCGGTGTGATGCCCTGGATTCGCGCCGCCTGGCCAACGGTTTCCGGTTTGTGCAGATTGAGTTTCAACTGCACTTCCTTCGACAGGCCTCGCACCTGCAGATAGTCGATATCATTCGGCAGACGGGTCTCTTCGAGGCCGCGATTCTTGGCAACCTCATGTTGCTGGCGGTCAATATAGCCTTGGTATTTTGCCGCGATTTCCACCTGTTCAGTCACCGCATCTTCGAGCACCGCGGTTTCACCGGTGCCAAGGGACATCAATGCCGCATGTGAAATATTCGGGCGACGCAGCAATTCGAATAGCGAATACTCGCGTTCGATATCTTGTCCTAGAACCGTCACCGCCTCGTCGACGGCCAACCTGGACGGATGAACCCAGGTCGATTTGAGCCGCGCCGTTTCCCGTTCGACGGCCTCGCGTTTCCCACAGAATCTTGCCCAGCGTACGTCGTCGACCAGTCCGAGATTGCGGCCGATTTCGGTGAGCCGTGCATCCGCATTGTCCTCGCGCAATTGCAGGCGATATTCGGCACGTGAAGTAAACATACGGTAAGGTTCTGTCACGCCGCGTGTGATCAGGTCATCAACGAGCACGCCGAGATAGGCTTCATCGCGGCGCGGGCTCCAGCCTTCCTCATCCTTGCTATGCCGCGCCGCATTGATGCCGGCGAGCAGTCCCTGTGCCGCAGCTTCCTCATAGCCGGTGGTGCCGTTTATTTGACCGGCAAAGAACAGTCCACTGATTGCCTTGGTTTCGAGGGTTGCCTTCAATGCGCGCGGGTCAAAATAATCATATTCAATGGCGTAACCCGGCCGCAAAATATGCGCATTCTCGAGGCCCGGTATGGTGCGGACCAGATTCCATTGCACATCAAACGGCAGCGAGGTGGAAATGCCATTGGGATAATACTCATGCGTAGTCAAGCCCTCCGGTTCGAGAAAGATCTGGTGGCTCGCCTT
>JBDTSU010000036.1:0-17591 GCA_039930965.1 Betaproteobacteria bacterium | reverse complement strand
CGCATCACCTCCTTTCATGACGGCTGCGTGTCCGCGACTCGCTGGTACGCACAGCCTATCCGCAACGCAGATGGCGTCTGGCACTGGATCGAAACAAATCACCGGTGCAATTCGGAATTGTGGGACGAGGAGGACCTGGCACGACGGCTTGATGTGGAAGATTCGGCCATCGCCGCCAATAAACGGCGCATTGATGTCTTTAACCAGAAACGCAACGATGCGGTCGAACGCATCGACGACCTGATTCTGCAGGCGCTGGCGGCAACGATGAATACCGGCGCGCGCCTAAATGCCGAGACCGCCGGAATGATGATCGACCGGTTGTCGATCCTCTCGCTGAAATTGAAGGCCATGCATCAGCAGACGTTGCGTGCGGATGTGAACGACAATCACCTGATTTCCTGTCGGCAGAAACTCGAACGCCTGGTCGAGCAACGCAACGATCTCAGCGATTGTTTCGATGCACTCCTGGCCGAATGCCAGACTGGCCGCGCGCGTTACAAGATCTATCGCCAGTTCAAGATGTACAACGACCCGGCGCTCAACCCGGCACTTTACGGCAGCAACACCAACCTAATCACGGGTTCGAAGTAACGTCCGAGGAAAGTAGAATCGGCGAAATTTGGATGTCGGCGGCGGCGGGCTGAGACAATTTGACGGAAAAACTCAAGCACCGGCGCGCTATTCCGGGCATTTATGTCTCAAACGCCGCGCCAGTGCTTGACTTCTGTCATTTTTCCACATGCTCTTCACGCTTCCAGCCCTGCCGCCGGCATACCTGGCCGGGTCGACGGCTTCCCTGCCAGCGCATCGAGTACTTCGGCAAACACGGTGTCCACACCAATCTCGCCAATCGGAATCGCTTCGTCCGCATCCTGCCCGGCGCGCGGGTGGTCGATGGCATACAAGGCGGCGTGTTGAAGCGGCCGGAATCTGGCGCTGGGCAAAGCCGGGTGATAGAGCACGACCATCGGCTTTTGCAGCGCGCTGAACATGTGAGTGGGGCCGGTATCGACGCCGATGTAGAGATCGTTGCGGCTCATCACCGCAGCAGTCTCACGCAGCGGGAGGCCGGCGTAACTGGTGGCGTGCCCTGATAACTGCGCGACCAGCATTGCAATACGCGCCTCTTCCTCGGCTGAACCATACAACACGAACTGCGCGTCTGGCCATTGCGCAAGAACGCGTTTGGCCAAATCAGTGAACTGCGCGATCGGCCAATCGCGATAACTCTTGGTGGCGAAACTGGCGACCTGCATGCCGATCAGCGGACCATTGCCGGAATGCCGGTTACCGGCCCGGGCCAGTCGTGCGTCGGCTATCCTGGCTTCGTCCGCGGTGACGACACAATCGAGCCGATAGCCCTGTGCCGGGATCCCAACAGCCTGCGGTAGCGCCAGCGTCCAAGCGACCGCGTGCACATGCGAACGATTGGGCAGGTCGACGGCGGCAAACAGTTTCGCGTTCAGCACATCATCTCGTTGGCGCGCGGCAACGACATGCCTCGCCTTTCGCAGGGCGTAACGCACCAGCGCCTCGTCTTCACCCCACACAAACGCCCAGTCGTACTCCGCGCCACGCAATACATCTCCCCAGCCGCGCCACCGCGCGCTTCGCTTGGTGATGGCGCCGACCTTGTCGATATATGGCAGATGTTCGATCACGGCGACACGCATCGGGTACCCAAGGCAGGTAATGCGTGCGTTCGGAAAGAAGGCGGCAATCGCGCGTAGCGCCGGCGTCGCCAGCAGTGTGTCGCCAATTCGTGTGACGTTGATCGCCAGCACCCGCCGGGCCGCCACGGCCTGGTCGCGGCCGATGGCAGGTACCGCGTTCATGCCCCGCGCCGCCGGACCGCGGCACGCTGGAACACCTCAAGCATGCGGTCGAGCATGATGTCGATACCGAAGTTTTCCTGCGCAAAGCGAAGTCCGGCCGCGCCCATGCGCCCACGAAGGGCCGGGTCGGACATGAGCGTGGCGAGCGAAGCGGCCAACGCCTCGGGATTTCGCGGCACCGTCATGATGCCGGTGACACCGTCCTGGACTGCCTCACTTACCGCGCCGACGGGTGTTGCCACAACCGGCAGCCCGCATGCCATCGCCTGCATGATGCCCTGCGGCACGCCCTCACTGCCGTATGAGGGCAGGGTGAAGAGATCGAGTGCGGACAGCCATTCAGGGACATTTTCCTGGTTGCCGACCAGGCGCACGATTTCTCGCAAGCCGAGTCTGTCGACACTCGCTTCCAGCCTTGCCCGCTCGGGTCCATCGCCAATGATGATCAGGCGCCAGTCCGGAAGGCGCGCGCGCAACACGGCCATCGCCTCCAGCAAATGCTGATGACCTTTCCAGTCACGCAAGGTGGCGAGTATCCCCAGTGTGGGGTGGTCCCCGATTTGCAGTTTTGTTCGCATGGCGCCCCGATCGAGAGGACGAAAGCGCGTCAGGTCGATACCGGTCCGCACCGAGGTCATGCGGTCAAGCGGGTAGCGGTTGTCGCGATGAAGCTGCTGGCGCAGCGCATCGCCGGTGGTGACAATGTGCGCGGTCGTCGTGCGGTACAGCCAGCGGGTGGATCGCTTGTTGTTTATCGCAGTGGATACGTGCCGGGTCCTGACGATGGCCGGCATGCGCGAGAGCGAGGCCGCGGCGAGGGCAATCAGCCAACTGTCGGTCGAGCTGTGCGTATTGATGACATCGTATTCGTGCCGGTGGCGGGACAGCCAGGCGCGCAATCCGAGCAGCGGCGCGATGCGTTTACGTTCGATGTCGATTCCCTCGACAGGAATGCCGAGGCGGCGGGCCGCGGGCAGGATTTCCGCGTTCTGCGGCGTCAGCAGCATGATCCGATGGCCGCGGTCCAGCATGCCGCGCGCTTCGGTGAGTATGCGAATCTCCTGCCCCCCCCAGCCGGTCGACGATTCGGTATGCAAGACGGACAGGAATTCAGGCGGGGGATTCATGGCGGGCACCGGGCGCGGCGTAAGAATATGAAAAAGGCAATTTGCCGCGTGGAATCATTGGCGACATTGTACCGAAAGCCCCGTGATATCCTCGTCCGATGATGGACGCCACCGCCCGAGTGACAGTTGTTTTTGCAGATGCCCGCGGATGCGCGACGGCAACAGACAGTCCGCCCTCGCACGGGCGAGACCGGCGAGGAACATCAGGATCGCCGGGCAAGACTTCAATTTGAACGCGCAATGACCACGACCGGTAACGCCGCACCCGCCGAAACCACCACACGTTCAGTGACGGTGCTGCTGTCCACTTTCAACGGCGGCAATTTCCTTCAGCAGCAACTGAACTCTCTGTATGAGCAGACGTATCCCGGTATCCGGATCATGGTCCGGGATGATGGCTCGACAGACGCCACATGGAGCATCCTCGAGCGCGCGCAATCTGAGAAACGAATTGAGTTGCTGGTTCAGCATGACAATCTCGGTGCGGCACGGAGCTATTTTGAATTGCTACAACGCGCCCGCTTGATGGGAGCTGACTTCGTTGCGTTTTGTGACCAGGACGACGTTTGGATGCCTGGAAAGCTGTCGCGGGCGATCGCGGCGCTGTCGGGCGTCGGCCATGAACGTGCGGCGATGTACAGTTCAAGACTGGAAATTGTCGGCCGCGATCTTACCCATGTCGGTTTTACGCCGCTACCGGAGCAAGTCGGTTTTGGAAACGCCTTGGTGGAAAATGTCTGCGTCGGCTGCACCATCGTCCTCAATCGCCCCGCGATTGAACTGGTCGGCGGAAACTTGCCGGCCCGGGCACTGGTGCACGATTGGTGGTGCTACCTCACCCTGTCCTGCTTTGGCGAGATTGTTTATGATCGCGATGCTCCGATCAAGTATCGGCAGCACGGTCACAATACGTTTGGCGCTGCCCAGGGCACGATGGACAGGTTAAAGAGAAATCTGCGGCGCTTTGCCGGCAAAGGCAATGGACGACACTGGCAGAGTGAGCAGGCGGCCATGTTCATGGCCACCTTCGGCGAGCGTATTCCCATAGTGCCACGGCAGCTCCTCAGCCGATTTATCGGCGCCAGATCGGCATGGTGGCCTCGCTTGCGGCTTGCATGCTCGCGTGAAATATGGCGGCAGCGAAAGTTTGACGGACTGGTGATGCGCGTACTTATGATGATCAACAGGTACTGATGTGATTGTCGCGGTGACCGGCGGGACCGGATTCATTGGCAGGCACCTCATCGCCAGGCATTGCTCGCGGGGGGACCAGGTACGGTACCTGACGCGAAAACAACCGACGGGCGCCATTGCCGGCGCCACCGCATTCATCGGCAGCCTTTCATCATCACCAGACCAATTGCGGGAATTCGCGCGTGGCGCCGACGTGCTTTATCACTGTGCCGCAGAGCTACGTGATGAGTCCGCCATGCAGCGCACCAATGTTCTCGGTACGGCCCAGCTCCTCGCGGCCGCCACCGGTGAAATCGGGCGCTGGGTGCAACTGAGCAGTACGGGCGTGTATGGCCGCCAGGTGTCCGGTGTTGTCGACGAGGAAACGCTGGTCAATCCGGCCAACGCCTACGAAGTGTCCAAAGCAATGGCTGACGCGATTGTGCTCGATACTGCCGGGAAACAGGGTCTTGCCTGCGTCGTGGTGAGGCCCTCAAATGTGTATGGTCCGAACATGCCCAATCAGTCGCTCCTTCAGCTGATCCGGATGATTGACCGGCGCCGATTTTTTTTTATCGGCCGACGTGGCGCGATCGTTAACTACGTTCACGTGGAGAACGTCGTCGATGCACTGATCCTCTGTGGCCAAACCGCATTGCCCGGCAATGGCCGCGCCTACATCGTCTCGGACCATTGCGGACTTGATGAATTCGTCCACCTCATCACCACCGCTTTGGGCAAGGCCCCGCCCCGATTGCGGCTTCCCGAGAGGGTCGTCCGGGCGGTCGCCACTGCCGCTGGCGGTATTCCAGGATTCCCCCTGACTCCCTCAAGGATCGATGCACTTACCGGTCGAGCGGTGTTTTGCGCCAACCGAATCCGTACCGAACTTGGCTTCCGGAACACTATCTCGATGGAAGCGGGAATAAGCGACCTCGCGCGCCGCTGTTGCGCCTGGACGGACGGGCCTTAACATGCCAAAACCAAGAATAGTCAGGGTGGTCACCGCATCTTATGTCGTGCCGTGGCATCTCGACAACACGCTGAGGCGCATAACGAGCGATTTCGACGTCACCGTCGTGGGCCAGGGCGTCTCGTCCAACGAGGCGGCGTACCCAGGCATTGAGTGGGTCGATATTGACCTCAACCGTAAGATCAGCGTGTTTGCGGACTTGCGCGCCTTATGGCAACTTTGCCGCCTGTTTCGGGCGCGCAAACCCGACATCGTGCATTCCATCATGCCGAAGGCGGGCCTGATCAGCGCCCTGGCGGGGTTCATTTGCCGCGTACCGATCCGTGTTCACACATTTACGGGACAGATCTGGACGAACAGGCGGCCTGTGGCGCGGCTCGTTCTATACTTGTTGGACCGGACCATCAATGCGCTGAACACCGTCTGCCTCACGGATAGTCCGTCTCAATCACAGCTTCTCTACCGACACGGCTTTTCGAGCCATGGTCTGCCGTTGCCGGTGCTGGGTCAGGGTTCCCTGTCAGGCGTAGACTTTTCGCGATTTGACCAATCCGGGCAGGACGCTCGCCGAAAGCAGCTTCGCACGGACCTTGGGATCGGCGAGCAGGATTTCGTGTTCGCGTTTGTTGCCCGCAAGAGTCGCGAAAAAGGTGCCATCGACATGATCAGGGCCTTTTCACAGGTAACGGCCGCCCATGAAGTAGCGAGATTATTGTTCGTCGGACCGGACGAATCGTCAGGAGAACTGGCGGCCATGCGGAAGGACACGCCGGCGCTGTTCAAGAATGTAGATGATATCGGTCAGGTGCCCGATCACGAGCGGTATCTGGCAATCAGCCAGGTGCTCTGCCTGCCCAGTTACCGCGAAGGTTTTGGGTCTATCGTCATCGATGCGGCGGCGACGGGCGTACCGGTGATCGGCTCTGACATCGCCGGTCTGGTCGATTCAATTGAAAATGGCAAAACCGGCCTGTTGATTCCGCCCGGCAATATCGGGAAGCTGGTCCAGGCAATGTTATCGATGCTGGAAAACCCGCAGGATTGCAGGCAGATGGGATTTGCCGCCCGCCACCGTGCGGAAGATCTCTTCGCAGCAGACAAGATGTATGCGCTACTGAGAGACTTCTACTTCGTGAAGCTTTCTGAAAAACCCTGAAACTGACGCGCTCAATGTACAGGTCATCGGGTGCCGACGACACTTTGTTGACCCAGAAAAAACGGCTCGCGGTGCAGCGGTCGAGATGAAAAGCCTGGGGCCGGATCAATCCGTGCCCGAATGGTTCGCCGGCATGATTCAGCCGAGATTCGACTGTGGCGACTGTGCGGCGTGCCGATCAGGCGTTCTTTCGCTGGCGCCGGACGATGTGTCGATGGATGCAGCGGCAAGTGACGCGAACACGCCGAGAAGGAATAGATATTGCTCGAGGCCATGGTCGCGCATGTTGCTATCCACGACCATGCGCAGCAAAGTACCCGCGATGAGCATAATCAACGCCAACCCCACTGCATCCCGCTCTTCGAAATAGGCGCGCCATCCCAACCTGAGCAAACTGGCGAAAAGGACAAACCAGAGTATCAGTCCGGGAATTCCCGCGCTCAGGCTGAAGTCGACCAGCCCGCTATGGCTATGGCTGCGGCCGCGCCCGTCGCCATATTTGCGCTGCAATGCATGGCCATATGCATTGCGACCAAAACCAACCCCCAGTGGATAGTCGACAATTGCCAGGACACCCTCCTTGAACCATGCGAGGCGCATGTACGCCGAGTGATCCACCGTTTGGCCATTGCTCATGAGTGGTAGCGGGATGCTGTCATTGAGCCACGCCCGTTGATGTTCGGTATCCAGCGCCAGATGGGTTGATTCGCCAAATGCGGGCCAGCGCGGCTCGGCGTCATAGCTGAACTTGGCGTAGACACCCATGGCCAGCAACATGGCACACGCAAATGCAGCCAGCCGACCTTTGTGAATCTGGTGGCGATGTTGACGCCAGTAGATGATTGCGGCAAACAACGTGATTGCCAATACGCCCAGGGTGCCGTTGCGGGTGTTGAGCAGGTAGGTACAGAGAAATGAAAGCGCAAAGGTTGCTTGCAAGGCCCACGTCGGCAGCGGCAACAGCCGCTGTGCCCCGCTTGCCCGTCCGAGGGCATCGGCCAGGATCAGCCCATAGAATATGTTGTGAGCAAAGCTGAGCGACGTCCGCCCGAACAATGACGCCTCCCATGGCACCTGCGCATGGTGTTGGACGAAAAAAAGCATGCCCTGGCCCGCCTGGATCAATGCGGGCAAGGCGAGCCCCAGGCCGACGCTCGCCAACAGCGTGGTGCGATTCAGACCGGGATAAAGTTTGGTACCGGCCAACCTGGCCATCAGGACGCCAATTATCAGCGCAATGAAACCCATCACCCAATCGCGACGGTATTCGCTCAAGGAATCAAGCGGGTCGTCAGCAAACAGGACCGTAGCCAACAGCCACGCACTGAGCAATAGGTAGAGTTTTGCGGACGTCCCCAACGGTGCCTGAAGCAGGCGGCCGGCACTGCTGCGACGATAAAGTGTGACGCATGCGACCAAAAGGATTGCCAGCAGCGAATTGCGCAAACCGACGCTGTGCGTCATCGGCCATCCCAAGCCCAGCAATGTACTGGGCCACAGCAGCCAGTGTGGCCAAGTTCTGGCAGCCGGTGTCGACGTCACAATGGTTTTTCGCTCAATTTTGTCCCTTGTAACGGTGTGTGCCGATGTACCGCACGGCCGGTCCATTCTAGCCGAGATCTTTCAATCGCCGTACCCCTCCACGCGGGTACGAAGCGCCGAAAAAGAGGGTTCCTCGGACTGGCTTGTGAGCAGTAGTCTTCAGGGCAACGGCGCCCATTCGTGCGCGGAAGAATCGTTTGCATTCCGAGTTCCCGGCATACCCGGCACTTTCTCATGCGGATATGACGACCGCATCCTGGCCCACCCAGAATGCGAGGCGCTCGTGCAACAACGGCGCGCAACCCAGCGCCAACTTGACCTGCGACGTCAGAAAATCGTCGGTCGTGAAAGTGGTTCCGTATTGTTCGGCGCCCAGTTGCGGGGACTCGCTGGAAGAAATGAAGTGCACGCCGCGCGGGTCGAAACGAACCCCCTCCTGCCGTGCCGCGATTTCGTTGTGAACGCTGAACACCAACAGGCCGCCGGGTGCCAGCCCGCGATGGAGGTTCTTCAACCAGGTTCCCCAGCGCTCCACCGGCAAGTGGGTGAACAGGGACAACACAAATATGAGCTCGTATTGGCGCGGATAGACAATTTCTTCGGGATTCGATGCCGAATAGAATGCATCGACGCCGAACTGGTCGCGCAGGAATTCCACAGAACCCGGCTGAATGTCGGTGCAGGTCACGCGCTGCGGCAGCGCGCGGGACAGGTGGCGGGTGAATCGGCCAAATCCGGCGGCGAACTCCAGCACCGATTGCATCTTCATCAGCGGCCTGTCGAGGCGCTCCAGAAGTTGCATCAGCTCCGACATGGTCCGCCAGCCGTCCGACAGGTACTCGCGAACCGGATTCTTCGCCAGCGCGTGCGTGGCAAAGAAGCGAAAAATGTCGTCGCGTGGGTCGATGATGCAATTCACATGCATCCATCGGCCATAGGCCTGCGCCGCACGCAGGTGTTCCAGCGCATTGTGCGCAACCAGATTTGCCGGATCGCGAGACTGCACCGTCGCATACAGGCTCGCAGCTTCCGCCGGCGTGGTGACGACAAGTGCGTTCGCACGTTCGAGCAGGGCTTCAATGCGGTCCATGGGCGTCCATAAGATTATGCAACGGGCGCGGCAGCGGAAGGGTTTGAGACAAGCCGTTCGAGTACTTGTCCAAGGACACGCGGGGGCGCGGAATCGTCAAACAGTCTCGCATGATTGGCCAGAATACGTTGCGAGATCTGCTCGCGGTAACGCCCGTCTTCGGCGAGGTGTCGGGCGATTTCCAGATACTCATCGATCGATTGCGCGATGAGTTCATCCAGGCCGAGAAACTTCAGCATGGCCATCGTTTGGCGTCCGCGCATGAATTCACCGGGAAGTGTGACGATCGGCAGCCCCATCGCCAACGCATCGAGTGAAGTATTGCCCCCCGACCAATGCAGGGTGTCGAGCATGAGGTCGCACAACTGGTTGATTCGCTTGTAGTCGTCATGGCCGACTCCGGGCAAAATCCTCACCCGCCCCTGCGCCGAGAGGCCGCGCTCGACGAAGGCGGCAGACAATCGTGACACAAATTTCCGGGTAATGTCCTGGTTCTGGCCGGCGAACATGACCAGTACACCCTTGGCATCGTTCTCCATGGCGGCTACCAGCAGGTGATCATTGTCGGGGTGAATCTTGAACAGTGATTGGGGAAACAGATAGAGGTGCGCGTCTTCGGGCAATTGATAGTCGCTTCGGCTCTTGGTGGCAACCTGCGCGTCCAGTCGAGGCAGCTGGTAGCGCGTGCCGATGCCGGGAAGCAGGAGCAGGCGCTCGCTGTAATGCGCCTGCGCGTCGGCGGGCTCCATGGCCGCGCAGGAGATGTAGTAATCGATTGTACGGTGCCCCGGCGTGACGGGATGGCCCCAGCCGCAGACCTGGACCGGCGCCAGTCGCAGTGCCGCCAGCAGATACCCGGTCAGGTCCATGCCAAGTTCGGGGTACACGAGGATGTCGAGTTTGTCGGCGCGAATTTGCTTCAGAAAATACGGAAAACTTTCTTCGGCCTGATAGAAATGATCCGATGCCGCTCGCATCGCGGCTGTCACGTCGTCCTCCACCACATGCGTGTGGTAGACAAATACTTCGAACACATTGCGATCGAGATCGATTATCCAGCTGGAGAAATAATTGCCGACCGTGCTCCGATAAAAGAAACGGCTGCAAAAGCCGACGCGAATGCGGCGGCCCGCCGGATCACTGCGCGCGAGCGGCAGGAGTTCGCCGGGAAGCACGCGCTCGGCCAGGCGGCGCACAAAGTCGGCATATTTTCGCTGAATGTCGCGATCATTGCGGCCCTGGTACGCCAGCAGAAAGTTGTTGGGTATCGCGTCACCGAAGCGGTCGGGCAGCAAGGAACGCGACAGGACGTCCGCGTGTTCCTGCAAATAGTCGACACCCTGCTCGACGCGCACCCGGCAAGCGGCCAGGTGCGCGTCATTGGCATATACACTCGGCAACAACAAGGCGGCGCGCGCAGTCGTCGTGAGATCGTCGGGCCGCAATTGCAGCGATCGCTGATAGGCCTTCAGCGCCCCGGGAAAATCGTCGGCGGCACCGGCGCGGTCTCCCTGGAAAGTCCACAATTCCGCTCGCGCCGGCGAGCGTGACATGGCTTCCTGAATGATTCGATCCACTTCTTCCGGACGCCTCAACTTGATGAGGACTTTGGCGAGTAACAATGAGGATTCAACCAGGTCCGGCTTCAGGCGCAGCGCGGTCCGCAACGCCGGCTCGGCGTGGGCGGGATCGCCCAGCATGGAGTAGGCGTTTCCAACCAGGTGATGGGCATGTGCGTAGTCGGGCTGTAGCGCCACCGCCCGCTTTGCCGATGCCAGCGCCGGCTGAAACTGCAGCGAACGCAACTGCGCGGCGGCCAGATTGGCGTGCGCGCGCGAATATTGTGGTTTCAGTCGAATAGCTTCGCTGAACGCCTGCATCGCCTCTTCGACCCGGCCAAGGTCGGCCAGGACGATGCCCAGGTTGTTGTGCCCCTCGGCAAATGCCGGATTGATGCCAACTGCCTGCCGAAGCAATTCGACCGCGGCTGGCAGGCGTCCCAGGTCCTGCTGAATATTGGCGGCGGTCAGGTACACGCCGGAATCGGTCGGGTTGAGTTCAATGGCCCGCTGAATCGCACGTTGGGCCGCGTCCAGTTTGCCGGCGCGGGCGCAGGCTATCGCCAACCAGCGAAACACTTCCGCATTGGTCTGTTGCGAATCCGCCAGTCGGTCCAGTTGATGGATGGCCTCATCGACCCGTCCTTTCTGCAGGAAACTCACCGCTTGCGCCAGGGTGGCTGTCATGATTGGCCCGTTTTCCCGGTAGGCAGACGGGCCCCTTCCGCGACGGCGCGCAACACGGCATCTTCATGCCGGCGGGTGAATTGCTGCATGGAAAATGGCATGTCCGCAGCAGAACCACCTTGCCAGCGCGCCCTGACGCGCGCCTGCCACGCAAGGCGTTCAACACGACTGGCGGCCAGGCGTGTCGCGATATCGACGTAGTCGCGGCCGCTCGCGGCAACGGTGGCGGTCTCGCCAAGCTGACTCAACAGCGCAAAGGCGACACGTTCGTCCGGCATGCGGCCGGGCATGGTGACGATCGGAATGCCCTCGAGCAGCGATTGGCGCGCACTCACGTAGTCGCTGGCCGGAACGGTATCGAGAATGACATCGACGGCCGCCGCGAGCGCAAGATCACGCGACCGTGAATATGATGCCGGATGCAGTGCCGGCAGCGACCGCATGCGTGCCGCATCAATACCTGCAGCCACCAGGATGTTTTGTATGGGTAGCGCATCATCGGCGTCGGGCGGGGCGATCAGAAAAACTGCCTCGGGTACCCGATCCGCCAACGACTTCCACAAGCCAATATTGCGCACGGACAATCGTTCGACGGCGGCGAGGATGCCGAATACGGGCACATCACCTGCCGCAATGGCGGCGCGGGTGACCGGTATTGCTGCTCCCGTCAAGGCAGAAATGACCGGCAGCGCGCTGCCTGCCACGAACCACGGAGCAGGCGGTAGCGACTCGGCCTCGACGCCAAGATCGAGCACGTTATCGGACAAACGGTAATCGAGTTCACCGATGCCCGCGGGTTTGTCCAAACCAGGAAGTGCGATCTGCAGCGGCGCGGGGCGATGGGAGAGTACGCCGGGCTTCGAATACACACCGAACGCGCTGGCGTCGATGAGTACGTCCTCGAGATTGCTGCGGATAGTCTCGGCAATCCGGCGTTCATCGAGCGCGGCAAGGTAATGAACACGAATGCCGGCCGCCTCAAGGCGCTCGCGCGGCGCCGAGTCAGCCGGACTAAGGACATAGACAGTCATCGCGAGCCGTAAGCGATCGGTATGCGCGGCAAGCACCGCCACCAGTTCTGCCATGAACGGCAGTGAAAAATCGACCAGATAGCCACACCTCACTCCGGCTGGCAGCGCGACCGTCCGGGGTTGTATCGCCGCCGATGGTGCCTGCACAACGCGCAACGCGTTTACCAATCGCGCGTGAAGACGCTGGAGCAGTCGTGGCGATACATCGTGACAGGGCAGGATGGCAAGGAGTTCACTGATCAACTCGACAGCGGCGGCGTGGTCTTCCAGCAGGGTCGCCCGCTCGGCGAGCGGCAGGAGGATTTCGGCCTCGGCAGTGAGATCGCCGCGGTACCGGGCAATCCGGCTTTCGAGCAATCGAGAATACTCCTGGCGCGCGTAGATGCCGGCGAATCGCTGTGCTTCGATCAACCATGCCGCCCATCCTCTGGCCACCTTCAGGGACTGCAGCAGGCGTGCATGCGCCGCGCGCGCCGCGGAGGTGCCCAGGGCGCGGCGGAACACCTTCTCCGCATCCGCATGATTGCCCAGCTCCGCCAGGATGACGCCGGCGTTGTAGGCCGCTTCCGCGTGGTCCGGCGCCAGGATCAACGTTCTGTTCAGGAGGTTGAGTGCCTCATCCACCTCTCCCAAATGAGAGAGCACCAGTCCCTGCCAGAACAGCACCTGCGCATCCGCGGGCGCAAGCTCTACGGCCTTGTCGCCGTACCCGCGAGCCAACTCCCACTGGCTCAACTGCATGTGCGCACGAATCTGCAGTTTCAGCACCCGCACGTTCGTACCCGCCGGTATTGCCGCGTCGTCGATGATTCTCAGCGCCTCCTCGGGTGCGCGCTGATCTATCAGAAAGCCCGCAAGCGACAGGCGGGCATCGATGTCGTCGGGAAACTGCCGGACCAGCGCCGCCAGGCAATCGGCCGCCAGTTGCGGGTCCTTGCGGATTTGCGCAAGTTCGCCCTGCGCGCGCAACAGCGGCGGATAGTCGGGTTGTTCGGCGCGCAATTCGGCGAAAATAGCGGCGATCGCCTGTCTTTCCGTGTCGTCGGTCGCGGCCTGCTGGCGTCGCATGGCGTCGTGCAGCGCCTGAAAAAACTGCCGGGCGGTCAGTTTCATTTCCCCTGCCGAGGGCTTCAGCGCGGCGATCGCGAGAAATGCGCTTTCGAGCGATCGTGTGTATCGATCCGCCCTGGATGCAGCGGCGACGGTGGCCAGCGCAATCTTTCGACGCGTCGCGGCCATGAACTCGGCATCGCGCGCAAGCCGGGTCGCGATCGCCACATACTCGTCCGCAGTCCCGGCAACGAGTTCGTCCAGGCCAATGTGCCCAAGAATGCTGGCACCGATGCGTTCGCTATGCCGGGCGCCCGCCAGCGTGACAACCGGCACTCCCATGTCGAGGGCGGCGAGCGTGGTATCGCCCCCGGCGTACGGAAACGTATCCATCACCGCATGAACCAGCCGATAGCGCGCACGCAGCGATGCGTCGTCACGGCGGGCCGGATCAAGTATGACAACGCGTGATGCGTCGATGCCGGCAGCCGCGGTGACGCGCTCGATGGCGAATCGCTCATTGGGGTCAAGCGGCGAGAACAACAGTATAGCTTGCGGCAATTCATCAAGTATCCGGCGCCAGACGTCGAGGCAGCGCGGGGAAAGCTTGAGGACGTTCAGAAATGCGCCAAAGACGAATTTCGCCGAAAGGTTGAGGCCGACATCCATCGCGGAAACGGTTGCCGATGGCACCACCCGCACAACGGGAAAGACGCAGCCATCGAGCACGTACGGGCGCTCAAGCTGATACGCGGAAGCGTCGTCGAGATCGGCAAGCCGGTCGGTCAGTTTGAAGTCTATGGCGCCAAGCCCGAGGCAGCCGTGATAGCCAAGATGGGTGATGAGGGATCTCGCCGGCCGATGCGCATAGATTCCCGGTCGCGCGGAATCGGTGTGTCCGGAAAGGTCGACCAGCACGTCGATGTCTGCCTCGGCGATGCTCTTTGCCGCCGCAAAATCGTCCAGCTCGCTGACGTCGGCAAAGCCATCCGAATGCTTTCGAAATTCGGCGGTCACGGCATCGTGTTGATTGCGCGCACAGGTCGAAACGAGCAGGATGCTGAAGCGATCGCGGTCGTGGCGGCCGATCACATCGAGCATCATGCGCCCCACGACATGCTGGCGAAAATCACCGGACACGTAACCGACCCGCAGGCGGGCATCGGCCGCACGCCGTGGCAGCATGGGCACCGCCACGGGGTGCCGGGCTGAAACGGCTTCATCGTAACGACGGTAGCAAGCCAGCAACTCTTCACGTCGCACGTCGAAATACTGGATCATGCCCAGAACCGGCGCAAATTGTTCGGGTGTGAAGACCGCAAACGGCCAGCCGAGCGCCAGCGAAAGATAATGTGCTTCGCGGTCGCGATCACCCATCGGCCGGCACAACGCCAGCCCGGCCACTACCCGTTCCGGCGACGGTTCCGTGGCGCGTTCCCAGTCGAGAAATGCCTGGATGGCTTCTTCCTGCCGCGATAGCCCCAGCAGGCCGCGATACAGGGCATCCCACGCGTCGCTATTTGCGGGATTGTTGGTAACCGCCTGCCGGAATGCTTCTATGGCCGCGGCGTGCTGGCCGCCTGCCTGCAGCATCATCGCGAGGTTATGGCTTGCTTCGGCCAGATGCGGGTCAAGGCTCAATGCCTGCCGATAGGCCTCAATGGCGGCACCGTCATTGTTCAGGCTCTTCAACACATTGCCGAGATTGTTGTAGCCCGCCGCCAGCCGGGGATTGAGCGCGACGGCGCGCGCGTACATTTCCGCGGCCTCGGGCAGGCGTTGCAGGTGCTGGTAGACCAGCGCCAGGTTGTAGCAGGCGGGCCAGAGCTCTGGCGCGCGCGACAGCAGCGCCGCGTAGGCCTGTGCGGCCTCGGCGAATCGACTCGAATTCTGGTGCGCCAGCGCGGCTGTTGCAAGCGCCTGCAATTCGGGACTTAACGCCGATGCGTTCATGCCGGGTCGGGCCGCTCGTGTCCCGGTGACCACCGATGTTCAAGTCTCACGAAGCCGTGGTCGCGCGTTTGCCCTCGAATCGTCACCGAAACTTCGCGCGTATCGAACAGGCGCAGGCCATGCACGTCGAGCGTGTGCGCCCTCAGCCGGTACATTCCAGGCAGGAGGGCGCTGGCGACAAAGGTGACGCGAAACCCGAAGCGCTGGGGCGCCAGCCGATTGGAGATGAATCCCGCATCGTTGGAAAATGTGCCGAATACCGGCGTGCCGTCAATGCGTGTAACGCCTACCATGATGACCGTTGGCTGGTCGTCGGCATGAAGGTAAGTCCCGCAGACCGCAATGTCCTCGCCCATATCGAAAATTTCGCGCGGACGCCCGGCGCTATCTTCCGTCCAGGTGTTGTCGAGCAGCGGATAGGGCGCGCCTGCTGCCGGCAATGCGGCCGGCGCCGCTTCGCGGCAGCTCTTCGCTTCATGGTAGGCGAGGTAGGCCTGGGTGACGGCAAAGGCCTCTTCCTGCATGCGCACGCGCCCCGCGTGTATCCAAATGGCTTTCTGGCAAAGCGACTGGATGTGATACATGCTGTGTGAACACAGCAGAAGTGTTCCGCCGCGCGCACGGAAATCCTCCATCCAGCGCAAACATTTCTTCTGAAAGGACTCGTCGCCGACGGCGAGAACCTCATCGGTCACCAGCAGGTCCGGCGTCAGCGCCGTCGCCACGGCAAAACCCAATCGCACCACCATGCCGGACGAGTAGGTCTTCACCGGCTGGTCAATGTGCGAACCGATATCGGCGAAGGCCAGAATATCTTCTATCCGCTCACCGGTCTCGGCACGGCTCCAGCCCATCAGCGCCGAAGCGAGAAAGATGTTATCGCGCCCGGTATATTCGGGGTGGAATCCCGTTCCCAATTCGAGCAATGCGCTGACCCGCCCCTGAACGACAAGCGTTCCGCGCGTGGGCTTGACGACCCCGGCAATGATCTTGAGCAGCGTGGATTTGCCTGCGCCGTTTTCGCCGATGATTCCCCACGACTCGCCCCGCGGTATCGTCAGCGTGACCTCTTCCACCGCGCGGAAATATTCGTGCACGGCGCGCCCGCTGAGGAGTTCAAAAATGGTCTGCAGGCGGCCGGACCCGGTACGAATGACGGGATAGTCCTTGCCAATGCCCTTGATACGGACAAGATCATCGGATACGGAAATTGACACTGGCGAAGGGTGTGAATATTAAGGAACCGAATGCGGTTCACTGGGCGGAGATTCAGGCGGCAATTATAAACGAGTGCCGAATGGCGACGCGGGGTGTGGGTGGGCCGGCGCTGCCTTTCGGTTGTCGCGCGGCCGCCCTAGAGAAAATCCTCGAAGTACGGCGACAGGCGCGAGAAAAAGGCGACGCCAAGTACGGCAATCACGATGCCGGTCAACAACATGCCGATATCGCTGAACTGCATGCCCTGCCCCAGCAACAGACCGTCACGCAACCTCTGCATGAGGTAGGCCAGCGGATTCCATGTAAACCATTGGCGGTACTCCTGTGGAATGAGGGTGATGGGATAGAGGACGGGGGTCAGGTAGTGAAGCATCATCATGGCAGGCGTGACCGCCTGTTCGACGTCCCGCAACAGCGTCTGCAACGCTGCAAGAACGGCGCCGACACCCAGGGCGATGAAATACAGCGTGGCAATGGCCAGGAGGGCAAGGGGGATACCGCCGAGGCGGATGGGAATCCCGGCGACGGCCAGGGCGGCCATGACGGTAACGTAGCCTGCCAGGTGCAACAGAAACACGCTGTTGACGGCCGCCAGCACCAGCAGCAAATGGGGGAACGCCACTTTCTTGACCAGTGACGCATTGGTCTGGATACTTTGCATGGCGCGCAACACACCATCGGAGAACATCATCCACGGCCAAAGGGCGATGGCGACAAACAGCGTATAGCTTTCCGTCCCAAGATCGCCGAGGCGCTGCTGAAACAACTGGCCGAAAACGAACGAGTAAATAGCCAGCAACAGCAGCGGCCCGATTAGCGCCCAGAGGAACCCCAGCGCGCTCCCGGAGAAGCGCGCGAAGATTTCCCTTTCGGTGAATCTGCCCAGCAGGAGCGCGTGACTCGCCATGGTTGCGATTCGGATTCTAGGGTTTGGTGCCGGCCTTTACCGGACCGCGCGCGGACGGAAGCGCCGGAAGCTGCGCTGGTGCTTCCGGCAGCTTGGGCCGTATCGCGTCAAGAGCCGCCGTATCGACGAATACCTTCGGGTCATTCTGGATCTTCCGCAGGTATTCGCTCCACAAAGCACGTAGATGTTGCGTCTCTGCATCATGGGCAAGATCGAGTTTGACGTCTTCAAAGGCGTGCCGCTTGGCGGGGATATGACCGAGCAGCTTGGCGATATGAAAACCGTAA
>JBDTSU010000035.1:0-17694 GCA_039930965.1 Betaproteobacteria bacterium | reverse complement strand
GGCCCGGCGGAGTACGAAGTACAAATTGGATTTCACAAAGATGACCGTTGCCAAGAGTGAAAATGGTAACGAAAAGGGGCCGACCCATGAAATATGCAGGCTAGGCAAGCACGTCGGTAACTTCGTCGAACTGCTCCGCCAAGTCTTCCGCGTCGATGATTTCGCGCGGCGAGGCATCGCGAAAAGAAAACATGCCGACCACCTTGCCGGCCGGCGATACGATCGGCAGATGGCGGAAGCGGCGTTCTTTCATCAGCAGAATCGCTTCGCGGACACCCATTTCCGGCGGCACAGTCATCGGGTTGCGCGTCATCACGTCCGACACCGGCGTGACGGCCGGATCGATCGCCTTGGACACCACTTTGTTCAGCAGATCGCGCTCGGTGAAGATGCCGACCGGCCCGTCATCGTCATTGAGGATCAGCACGCTGCCGCTGCGCGCGCGCGTCATGATGCACGCCGCCTGGAACACCGTCGATTGCGCCGAGGTCGTCACCAGGTGTGTGCGCGAAATGGATTCAATTACCGTGCGGTCAGCCATGATCACTTCCCCTCAGTCCGATGCGGTGAATGAGACAACCCATTCTAATCCCGTGGAAAAGAAAGCGGTAGGCAAGTCGAGTCGGGTCCATATGCCCGCGAACGGAATGCAGTGCGCAGATCGACATCGCAGTGGCGGGAGCCTGCCGGCACGGCACCCACCGGCGAAACCCTAGCATTGGCGCGCCTTCCCGGCACTTTTCGGCCTGTCTGCCGCATCAGTGCTTGAGTTTGAGCTTCAGTTGTCAGCTTCACTCGGCCCGGGCACTTTGCGAGGGATCCGGTGCTGTCATCGCCATGTCATGCGATGCCACTATCGTCACGTCGAGTCTGTGGCCTCCTCCCACCGTTCGCCGAATGACCAAGGCGTTGACTCCCGGTGGCTTTGACGGTGTCCCGCGAGGGGCACCGTTTTCTTTTTCGTTTGAACGCCCCGTCGCGCGGTCACGAAAACATCACACGAGTGCCATTTGCGTGAAATGAGGCACCGATATCCTTCGCGGCATGGAACACAACCCATGCCGGGCCAAGGAGGCGCCATGTTGAAATTGCAAACGGAGTCCGCGGCGGTGTCGAGAAGCCATCGCTACACCGTCGCGGTTGCCCGCAATGCGCGCGAAATCGAAGAAGCGCAACGGCTGCGTTACCAGGTATTTTTCGAGGAGTTGGGTGCTCTCGCCGGCAACAACACGCGTGAGCTCGACATCGATGAATACGATGGCGATTGCGAACACCTCATCGTCCGCGACCAGGAAACGCTTCACGTCGTCGGCTGCTACCGCATCATGCGGCCGGAGATCGCCAAACGGCGTGGCGCCTTCTATTCCGACAGCGAATTCGATCTCGGCCGGCTGCATCACTTGCGCGCCAATATCGCCGAGGTCGGCCGTGCCTGTATCCATCCGGACTTTCGTTCCGGCAGCGTCATCATGCTGCTCTGGTCGGGTCTCGCCCGCGTGGTGGTCGAAAGCGGTTACGAGTACGCCATCGGCTGCGCCAGCGTGAACCTCTCGGACGGCCACGCCAACGCGGTGGCCGTGTACCGCGAATCCGCCGCAAAATGCCTGGCGCCCGCCGAGTACCGCGTATTTCCGATGCATCCGTATCCCCTGCGTGAATTGCGGCCGATCGAATCGCTGACGCCGCCGCGGGTGCCGGCCTTGCTGAAAGGCTATATGCGCCTCGGCGCCTGGATCGGCGGCGAACCCGCCTGGGACCCCGACTTCAATACCGCTGACCTGTTCATCCTGCTGCCAATCGCGCGCATCTCGGGTGCGTACTCGCGGCATTTCTTCGGCGCCGACAAGGCCGCCTGACGGTCACGCAAGAGAGTGACCTGAGCGGGCCACCTCGCCCAAATCGTGTGGGGCGGGGTGGCCGTGGGCGTGCCTACTGGAGGCTGCCGGTGTTTTCCGCGTGGTCGAGCAAGGTCAGTTTCGACAGGTAATGGCGGTCCAGCCGCCAGTCGTCAATCATTCCCATGGCCAGTTGAAAGCCCTCGTGGCTCAGCTCATACAGCTTGGTGAACGAATACTCGGCGCCCGTTTCCAGCGCGATCGCCAGTTCCAGCAACGTCGGCGTATCGCCGGATTCGGGATTGGCGGCAACGAACTTGGCGACCTTCTTGATGTTGTTCATGACTCGTTCCTGTGGGCGTAGGCAGCGTGAAAAAAACAGCGGGAAGTCAACGGAGTCGCAAGATTACATGCTTTTGGTGACGCGTCACAAGCGTGTATTGTTGAATTCTATTCGTCCCGTTGACACAAATTTGTCATAGAGCTTTGCGAACAATGCATTGCGCGCGATTCTTGAAGAATCCTGAGCAATCGAGAGGTATCCGTCGATTGCCCGACGCATATTTGCCCTTGAGGCGCCATCGTCATTCCACGTCATCCCCCTGCAGGCGCGTCCACAAAACGGATTCTCGATCGTCGTTAATATGAGTCGCACTCTTGGCTTGCATCTATAGATAGTCCGGGCATACCGCCGCGCGCAGCATCAGCCGCGAGTGCTTTGCTTCGTCTTCTTCTCGGGCGCGGTTGGTGATCCACCAGACGGCACCTTTGCGAATGGAGAGGTTCTGTTCTTCGCCGAACAGCAGCAGCGATGCAACCTGCCCAAGCGCAGGTTGATGGCCGACCACTACCACCGGGTGTCGATTGTCCGGCCAACCGGCGGCGATCAGCACCTGCGCCGCAGGCGCGCCTGGGCCCAAGTCCGGGATCAAGTGGTACTTTCGTCCCAGCGCCTCCGCAGTTTCGCGCGCGCGTATTGCCGGACTCGCCAGTATCTTGGCTGAATGTGGCAGGTGCCGATCAAGCCATTCGGCAACGTGCGCGGCCTGTTTCCGGCCCTTGCCGGTGAGGTGGCGATGAAACTCCGTTTCGCTTTCATTCTTCGCGGCGGCAGTGTCGGCGTGGCGCCAGAGGATCAGGTCCATCGGTCAACTTTATCGCGTCCGCATGACATGGACATGACAAGCGCATTGTCACAATGGCGTCACACAAGCGTCTTATGCTTGCGGCTCATGAACATTCAGTCCGTCATTACCATTAACCGAATGGAGCCACAAATGTCTCTTCGCAATCTGATTTCCGGCGTTGCCGTTTTCGGCGTGTTTGCAACAAACGCCCTGGCATTCGACATCACCGGCGCAGGCGCCACCTTTCCGTATCCGATCTACGCCAAATGGGCCGATGCATACAAGACCAAAACCGGCAACAGTCTCAACTATCAATCCATTGGCTCTGGCGGCGGCATCAAGCAGATTCAAAACAAGACCGTCGACTTCGGCGCCTCGGACATGCCGCTGAAACCGGAAGATCTGGAAAAGGACGGGCTGATGCAATTTCCCACCGTCATCGGCGGCGACGTCCCGGTCGTCAACCTGAAAGATGTCAAGTCAGGTGAACTCAAACTAACGGGGCCAGTGATAGCCGATATCTTCCTTGGCAAGATCACCAAATGGAACGATGCCGCCATCGTTGCGCTCAACAAAGGCGTCACTCTTACCGACCAGTCGATCACCGTGGTGCATCGTTCTGACGGCTCGGGCACCACGTTCATCTGGACCAACTACCTGTCCAAAATCAGTCCGGATTGGAAGACCAAAGTGGGCGAAGGTACCTCAGTGTCCTGGCCTGCCGGCGTCGGTGGCAAAGGAAACGAAGGTGTGGCGTCGTACGTTCAGCGCATACCTGGCGCGATTGGCTATGTCGAGTATGCATATGCGCTCCAAAACAAGATGAACAGTGTCGCCGTGCAGAATCGCGCCGGAGAGTATGTGCAAGCCAATGCCACCAGTTTCAAAGGTGCAGCGGCAGGTGCCGACTGGAGCAAGGCTCCCGGTTTTTATCTGATCCTGACGGATCAACCCGGCAAAGGCGCCTGGCCGATCAGTGGCGCAACGTTTATCCTGATGCACAAGAATCAGCCTAAACCCGACAACGGCCGCGAAGTACTCAAGTTTTTTGACTGGGCGTATGGCAGTGACGGTGACAAACTCGCCGCGAGCCTCGACTATGTCCCGCTACCCGATGTGGTGATTGCACAGATCAAGGCGGCATGGAAAGCTCAGTTGAAGGACGCTGGCGGCAAGGCTATCTGGAACTAAATCGTCAATCGCTATTTGGCGAGGGCGTAAAATGGCGCTTGTCATCGACTCGACGGCGGCACCTCGCGGTGCCGCCTTTTCACGCGTGGAATCAAAGACGATCCCGGATGCAAGGCTGAAGAGACAACATCTCTTCGATCAACTTTTCCGTTTTTCCACGCAGGGCTTCGCGCTATTCGTGCTGATCACCCTGGCGGGAATTGTCATCTCGCTGATTTACGGCGCCTGGCCAGCCATCCAGGCGTTCGGATTCGGGTTCTTGTTCAGTGCCGATTGGAATCCAGTCACCAGCAAGTTCGGGGCGGTTGTCCCGATCTACGGCACGCTGGTTACGTCCGCAATCGCGTTGGCGATCGGTATTCCCGTCAGCTTCGGTATCGCCGTCTTTCTGACAGAGTTGTCACCCAAATGGCTGCGCCGGCCGCTTGGAACCGCGATCGAACTGCTTGCGGCAATTCCCAGCATCATCTATGGCATGTGGGGGCTGTTTGTATTTGCGCCCGCATTTTCTGAGAATTTTCAGCCTTGGCTGACAGCCAACATCGGCGCATGGCCATTGATCGGATCACTGTTTCAGGGCCCGCCAATGGGCATCGGTATGCTAACGGCGGGCATCATCCTCGCCGTCATGGTCATCCCCTTCATCACTGCCGTCATGCGCGATGTATTTGAAGTAGTCCCGGGGGTATTGAAGGAATCCGCTTATGGGCTTGGCTGCACCACCTGGGAAGTTGTGCGTCACATTGTGCTGCCATACACAAAAGTCGGGGTGGTCGGTGGCATCATGCTGGGCCTCGGTCGCGCGCTGGGGGAGACGATGGCGGTGACCTTTGTCATCGGCAATGCGCATCATCTCAAGGTGTCGCTGTTTGAGCCGGGCAACAGCATCGCCTCCGCGCTGGCCAACGAGTTCACCGAAGCGGTTGGCGACCTTTACGGGCCGGCATTGATTGAACTCGGCCTGATCCTGTTCTTCATCACGTTTGTCGTACTTGCGATGGCCAAGCTGTTACTGCTGAGGCTGACGCAAAACGAAGGCGCGAAGACCTGAACTTCTGACGAAGCCGACCATGATCTCACGCTACGCGACACGGCGCCTGATTCACCGCTTCTACATGGTGATGGCGATTGCCATGATGGCGTTCGGCCTGTTCTGGCTGGCGTGGATTATGTGGACTTTGTTGAAACTGGGTTTCTCGGGCATTTCGTGGGACGTATTTACCAAGATGACACCGGCGCCGGGAAACACCGGTGGACTGCTGAATGCCATGTATGGCAGCCTGCTGATGGCGGGGGTGGGCACCGCACTCGGCACGCCAATTGGGCTGATGGCCGGCATCTACCTCGCGGAATATGGCGCCAAGGGCTGGCTCGCGCCGGTAACGCGATTCATCAATGACATTCTGTTGTCAGCGCCTTCTATCGTCATCGGCCTGTTTGTTTATCAGGTGTTCGTATTCCAGGTTGGACACTTTTCCGGATGGGCAGGCGCCTGCGCGCTTGCGCTGATCGTGATTCCAGTCGTCATTCGCACCACCGAAAACATGTTGCGGCTGGTGCCGGCCAGTCTGCGCGAAGCGGCTGCCGCGCTGGGTGCGCCACGCTGGAAAGTCACCTTGAGTGTCGCCCTGCGCGCGGTCAAGGGTGGCGTGCTGACCGGCGTACTGCTGGCCGTGGCGCGCATCAGCGGTGAAACCGCACCATTGTTGTTTACCGCGCTGAACAACCAGTTTTGGACCAGCAACATGAATACACCGATGGCGAACCTGCCGGTGGTAATTTTCCAGTTTGCAATGAGCCCGTATGAAAGCTGGCACCATCTTGCGTGGACGGGCGCGCTCCTGATCACGTTATTTGTACTTGGACTGAACATCATCGCCCGCGTACTCATGCGCCAGAAAAACCAACACTGACCCGCCAAGACGACCTCATGAATACCGCGCTATCGACGACCGAGCCAAGCAAGATCCGGATCAGGAATCTTAATTTCTTCTACGGCAAATTCCAGGGCCTGAGGGACATTAATCTCGAGATTGCGGAGCACCACATTACCGCCTTCATTGGCCCTTCTGGTTGCGGGAAGTCCACGCTGTTGCGTACATTCAACCGCATGTACGACCTCTATCCCGGTCAGCGCGCGGAGGGTGAAATCATAATGAATGGCAAAAACGTCCTTGAAAAAAGCCAGGACCTGAATTTGCTGCGCGCCAAAGTCGGCATGGTGTTCCAGAAGCCGACGCCGTTTCCGATGTCGATTTACGACAACATCGCCTTTGGCGTGAATCTGTATGAGAACCTCTCGAAAACCGAAATGGATGAACGAGTCGAGTGGGCGCTGAAAAAGGCCGCGTTGTGGGATGAAGCCAAGGACAAGCTTTCACAGAGCGGACTATCGTTATCTGGTGGTCAGCAACAGCGTCTCTGCATCGCGCGGGGTGTTGCGGTGAAACCGGAAGTCCTTCTTCTCGATGAACCGACCTCCGCGCTCGACCCCATTTCAACGGCGAAAATCGAAGAACTCCTGCACGAACTGAAAGAGGATTACACCATCGCCATCGTCACCCACAACATGCAACAGGCGGCGCGCGTGTCCGACTTCACGGCGTACATGTATCTCGGCGAGATGGTCGAGTTTGGTGTCACCGACGAAATCTTCATCAAGCCGAAGAAGCGGGAAACCGAGGACTACATCACCGGGCGATTTGGGTAAATCCGGGGTTTCGCGAAGCACTGCTTCGCGCCGGATGCACGGCACGGCCATGCAGGGCCGTGGCTGGGAGGCACCCATTCCCCGCGCCACATCGGATCGGGGTTTCGCGAAGCACTGCTTCGCGCCTGATGCACGGCACGGCCATGCAGGGCCGTGGCTGGGCGGCCTCGCTGCCGATTACCCAGCCGCGGCCGCCTTGATATCCGCCGCGATGCGCACCGCCAATTGCTTGACCAGCACCGCGTCGCGCCCCTCCACCATCACCCGAATGACCGGTTCGGTGCCGGAGGCGCGCAACAACACGCGGCCATCGCCGGCAAGTTCGATCTCGGCTTTTTCCACGGCGTCCTGCACCCGCGTGTTGCGGGCAAAATCAAAACGGTTCGCCAGGTGCACATTTTCGAGCACCTGCGGAAATAGCGTCAGTTCGGCGGTGAACTGCGCGAGCGACTGGTTATTGCGCTTGAGCGCGCCGAGAATTTGCAATGCGGAAATGATGCCGTCGCCGGTCGAGTGCTTTTCCAGGCACAGGAGGTGTCCGGAATTCTCACCGCCGCATTCCCAGCCGCGGTCACGCAGCAATTCCAGTACATACCGGTCGCCGACCTTGGCGCGTTCAAACGGAATGGCCATCTTGGCCAGTTGTTGTTCCAGCGCCAGGTTGGTCATCAGCGTGCCGGCCACGCCCCCTCGAAACGCCCCACGGGCATGGCGATCCTTGACCATGGCGTAAAGCAGCTGGTCGCCATCGAACAAGGTGCCGTCGGCATCGCACATCACCAGCCGGTCGGCGTCGCCATCAAGTGCCAGCCCGAAGCTCGCGCCGTGCTTGCGTACGGCGGCACACATCGCCGCCGGATGGGTGGCGCCGACCTCGTCATTGATGTTGGTACCATCCGGCTGGTTGCCGATGGCGATGACTTCGGCGCCGAGTTCACGAAACACATGCGGGGCGATGTCCCACGCGGCGCCGTTGGCGCAATCGACCACCAGTTTCATGCCGCGCAAATCGAACTGGCGCGGAAAAGTGCTCTTGCAGAATTCGATATAGCGCCCGGCCGCGTCCTCCACCCGCCGTACTTTGCCGAGATGGATCGATTGCAGGGTCACCATCGGCTTGTCGAGCAGCGCCTCGATCTCGTGCTCGACTTCATCCGGCAATTTGAGGCCGTCCGCGGAGAAGAACTTGATGCCGTTATCGTCAAACGGATTGTGCGATGCCGAGATCATCACGCCCGCCGACAGGCGCAGCGCGCGGGTGAGATAGGCCACACCCGGCGTTGGCATCGGCCCCAGGAGCAGCACATCCACGCCGGCCGCCGAGAAACCCGCCTCCAGCGCGCTTTCCAGCATGTATCCGGAGATGCGCGTGTCCTTGCCGATGATGACGGTCGGACGGGAGCGGCCATCGCTGCGGTCCTGCGCCAGCACACATCCGGCCGCGAAACCCAGGCGCAGCACGAAATCCGGTGTGATCGGCGCATCGCCGACGCGCCCGCGAATACCATCGGTCCCAAAATATTTTCGACTCATCTCCCAGTCCCCAATCCAATTTTAGCCTCTTGAATGGAAAACTCAAACACTGGTGCGGCTCTCCGGCCAAATATGCCCGTGAAGGCGCGCCGGTGCTTGAGTTTGTAAACTAAACTGTGGCCCCGTGACCTGCGGCTGCCAGCACCTTCAAGACATCCACCGTTTCCGCCACGTCATGCACCCGCAGAATTGTCGCACCGTTTTGCACGGCAATCATTGCGGCCGCAAGGCTTGCGGCCAATCTTTGTTCCACCGGTCGCCCGCTGACGGTGCCCAAAGAAGACTTTCGTGAATATCCCGCCAACAACGGATAGCCGAGACGCGTCAACGCACCGAGTTCGCGCAGCAGGGTGAAATTGTGTTCCACCGTCTTGCCGAAACCGAAACCCGGATCGATGACCAGGCGATCGCGCGCAATACCCGCCCGCTCGCACGCTTGGGCGCGCGCGCCCAGGAAGTCCCCGACTTCGCGCACCACGTCATCGTACGCCGGCTGTTGTTGCATGGTCAGCGGGGTGCCTTGTTTATGCATGAGGCATACCGCGACCGGCGATTGCCGGCACGCGTCGATCGCACCCTCCGCCTGCAGGGCATTCACGTCATTGATCATCGATGCGCCCGCCGCGATCACCGCCCTCATCAACTCGGGCTTCTGGGTATCGATGGAAACCGGCACACCCGCGCCGCGCATGGCTTCCAGCACCGGCATCACCCGGTCCATTTCTTCCTGCAGGCTTGCGGCGGCCGCGCCGGGCCGCGTGGATTCCCCGCCAACGTCGAGAATATCCGCGCCGTCCGCAATCAGTTTGTGCGCATGGGCAATCGCCAATTCCGCGGCCAGGTATCTTCCACCGTCGGAAAACGAATCCGGCGTGACGTTGACGATCCCCATCACCAGTGGACGGTCGAGTGCCAGCATGAAATTACCGCAGTGAAGTTTGGCCATGGGGCTCCAAAACAAAACGGGCGGCACGATGGCCGCCCGAAATGGGACCGAGTCAATGAATCAGTGCAAGCCTTCCGCTGCCGCCGGTTCCGGCTTGGCGGGTCCCGGCGCGTTGCCATCCTCGCCATCGCGTTTCGGCTTGAACGCAATCGACGACGGTTTCGGCGCGCGCGGCGGACGGCCTTCCATGATGTCCTTGATCTGGTCGCTGTCGATGGTCTCGATTTCCAGCAATGCCTTGGCCATTGCTTCGACCTTGTCGCGATTCTCCTCGATCAGCTTGCGCGCCAGTGCGTATTGTTCGTCGATGATGCGACGAATCTCGGCATCGACTTTGCGCATGGTCTCTTCGGAAACGTTGGTCTGGCGTGTCACCGAGCGGCCGAGGAAAACTTCGCCCTCATTTTCGGCGTAGACCATGGTGCCCAGCGCATCGGACATGCCGTAGCGGGTCACCATGTCGCGCGCCAGGTGCGTCGCCCGTTCGAAATCGTTGGAAGCGCCGGTCGTCATCTGGTTCATGAAAATTTCTTCGGCGATGCGCCCACCAAACAAGACCGCGATGCGGCTCATCAAGTACACGCGGTCGTAGGCATAACGGTCCTGCTCGGGCAACTGTATGGTCACACCCAATGCACGGCCGCGCGGAATGATCGTCACCTTGTGCACCGGATCGCTCTTCGGCAGCACATAGCCGAGGATGGCATGACCGGACTCGTGGTACGCCGTGTTCATGCGCTCTTCTTCGGTCATGACCATGGAGCGACGTTCCGCGCCCATCATGATCTTGTCCTTGGCGCGCTCGAAATCTTCGTGATCGACCAGTCGCTTGGCGCCTCGCGCCGCGAACAAGGCCGCCTCATTGACCAGATTAGCCAGGTCGGCGCCTGAAAAGCCAGGACAACCGCGCGCAATGACCGAGGCCTGCACGTCCGGCCCGATCGGAACCTTACGCATGTGCACCAGCAGGATCTGCTCGCGGCCGCGAATATCGGGCAGCGGCACCACCACCTGGCGATCGAAACGACCGGGGCGCAGCAAGGCGGGATCGAGCACATCCGGGCGGTTGGTCGCGGCAATCACGATGACACCGACGGATGCCTCGAAGCCGTCCATTTCGACCAGCAATTGATTGAGCGTCTGTTCACGCTCGTCGTTGCCGCCGCCGAGGCCCGCGCCGCGCTGGCGACCGACCGCGTCGATCTCGTCGATGAAAACAATGCATGGCGAATTCTTCTTCGCCTGTTCGAACATGTCGCGAACCCGCGCCGCACCGACGCCGACGAACATTTCCACAAAGTCCGAACCGGAAATCGAGAAGAACGGCACCTTGGCTTCGCCGGCGATCGCACGCGCCAGCAAGGTTTTGCCGGTACCCGGCGAGCCCACCATCAGCACGCCGCGCGGAATGCGTCCGCCGAGCTTCTGGAACTTGGACGGGTCACGCAAGAAATCGACCAGCTCGGAGACTTCTTCCTTGGCCTCATCGCAGCCGGCAACGTCTGCAAACGTGACCGGATTGTTGCCTTCGTCGAGCATTTTTGCGCGGCTCTTGCCGAACGAAAACGCGCCACCCTTGCCGCCGCCCTGCATCTGCCGCATGAAATACAGCCAAATGCCAATCAGCAACAACATCGGGAACCAGGAAATGAATATCGACATGAGCAGCGATTGCTCTTCTTCCGGCTTGGCTTCAATCTTCACGCCTGCCTTGCGAAGGTCGTCCCACATGAAAATATCGCCGGGTGTCGAGGTGGTATAAACCTTGTTGTCGCGCGTGTAGACCTTGGCGGTGCGCGCGCCTTCCATGCGCACTTTCTCGATGTTACCGTTCTTGGCCTCCTGCATCATGGTCGAGTAATCCATTTCGTTGCGCGCCGCACCACGATTGGAAACCTGCATGAACAGCATCATCAGCACGATGCCGATCACCAGCCAGACCCCGATATTCTTCACCCAGTTATTCACACGCGTTCCTTAAGATTTCCCGATTCAACAATCGAGAGTTTTCCAGACAATCCCGTTTGCCCCGTTTCGCAAAGGGACAATCATCGTACACCAAACGCAAGAGTTAGTCGTTTGGATTCAACCGCTTGCCACCTTAATCTCACGCGCCAGCAAATAGGTCTCACGGCTCTCGTCGCGCGACGCGTCGGGCTTCTTCGCGGCAACCTGTTTGAAATTCTCGCGCATCAGTTTCACAAAAGGCTCAAAGCCCGCGCCCTGAAACACTTTGACCAGGAAAACTCCATTTGGTTTCAAGAACTTGACTGCAAACTCCATTGCCATTTCACCGAGCGTGAACAACCTCGCCTGATCGGTAATGGGGATACCTGTGAGGTTGGGGGCCATATCGGAAATCACAAGATCGACCCGCGCTCCGCCTATCGCCTCGACAACGGCATTCAGCCCGGCCGCGTCGGAAAAATCCGCACGAATGAAATGCACGCCGGGGACCGGCTCCATCTCGAGCAGATCAATCGCCACCACCTTGCCCTTTGCGCCGACCTTTTTCGCCACCCATTGCGACCATCCCCCCGGCGCGGAACCCAGGTCTACCACCGTCATGCCGGGCTTCATGAGCCCTTCCTTTTCGATGATCTCGGAGAGCTTGTAGGTCGAGCGCGAGCGATAGCCTTCGGCCTGTGAGCGTTTCACGTACGGGTCACTGAGATGCCGCTTGACCCAGTCACGGCTGTTTTTAGGGCGGGCATTTGCCATGAAACGTATAATTGCCTTATGAAAAGTACATTATCCCCCATCGAGCGCCGAGCGCTCAAAGCCCAGGCGCACGCACTGGACCCCGTCGTCATGATCGGCGACCAGGGATTGACGCCCGCCGTCATCCTGGAAATAGAACGCAACCTGAAGGCGCATGAACTCATCAAGGTCCGCGCCTCATCCGATGACCGCGAGGCCCGCGAGTCGTGGCTGAACGAAATCAGCCTGGCACTGCACGCAGCGCCGGTTCAGCATATCGGCAAGATGCTCGTGATCTGGCGCAAGAAACCGGCGGAGGCCGACAAGAAGCTTTCATCGGGAAGAACCGACAGGAGAACGGGTGCAAAGGTTGCCGCAAAATCGGGCGGAAAGTCAGGCGCCAAGTTTGGCGTAAAGTCCGGCGTGACCACCCGGTCGCAACGCAAGCCGCGCGAAAAGGGTGTTGCGGTACCGACGTCGAAAGGCACCGGCAAGGGAAGTTCGGGATTCGGCACGCGCGTATCGGCACGCAGACAGACCCGCACCAAGTAGCAGGTTCGTGTGCCGGCGCGGGGATTCAGGCACTCCTGGCCGGAGTTTCGCGCTGAATTCCTTGTTCGTCAGACGTATCGCACGTCGACAATTTCGTATTCCACGATCCCGCCTGGCGCACGTACTTCGACCACGTCGCCGGCATTCTTTCCAATCATTGCGCGCGCAATCGGCGATGAGAACGAAATCTTGCTGAACTTGATGTCGGCCTCATCCTCGCCGACGATCTGGTAAGAGACTTTTTCGCCGGATTCGGTCGCCTCCAGATCCACGGTCACGCCGAACACCACCCTGCCGTCATCTTCCAGCATGGCCGGCGTGATGATCTGCGCGCTGGCAAGCTTACCTTCGAGTTCGTTGATGCGCCCCTCGATGAACCCCTGTTTTTCCTTGGCGGCATCGTATTCGGCGTTCTCCGACAAATCGCCCTGCGCGCGCGCTTCGGAAATGGCACGAATCACGGCCGGCCGCTCGATGGTCTTCAATCGATGCAATTCGGCTTTCAGCGCCCCGGCGCCGGCGACGGTCAATGGAACTTTGGCAATGCTGCTCATTATCTTGTCCTGTTGGTAAATGGGTTGTGCACCGGGGTGGCAGAGTCGGCGCGTCCGCAATCAAAATCATTTTGCGACAAATCCAGCAATGCTGGATACGTCAGGTGGCGACGATCAGATTGTGCAGCGACTGAAGATCATAGACAGCGAGTTCCGTCAGATGTTGCATGCCGGCACAGGCGGCCTTCGCCCCGGAGATGGTGGTGTAGTAGGTGATGCGGCCCTGCAGAGCCGCATTGCGGATCGACCATGAATCGCGAATGGAACGCTTGTCTTCCTCGACGGTATTGATGATCAGCGTGATTTCGCGGTTCTTGACGAGATCAACAATATGCGGACGGCCCTCGAGTACTTTGTTGACCGGTTCGCAGGCAATTCCGCAGGTCTGCAAGTGTGCCGCGGTGCCTTTGGTGGCCACGAGACCAAAACCGAGTTCCTGCAAGTTGCGCGCGATCTCCTCGACTTTCGGTTTGTCGGCGTTCTTTACGCTGAGGAACGCCTTGCCCGCATTCGGCCCGGTCAGGGGCAATTTCACGCCCGCGCCCAACTGCGATTTGACGAATGCTTCCGCAAAGGACTTGCCAACGCCCATCACCTCGCCCGTTGATTTCATTTCCGGCCCGAGAATGGTGTCGACACCGGGAAACTTGATGAACGGAAACACCGCTTCCTTGACCGAAAAATAGGGCGGAATGACTTCCCGGGTCATGCCTTGCTGTTTCAAGGTCATGCCCGCCATGCAGCGCGCGGCGATCTTGGCCAGTGGCAACGAGATTGCCTTGGACACGAACGGCACCGTGCGCGAAGCACGCGGGTTCACTTCCAGCACAAATACCCTCTGCGCGGCACCGCTGCCCTGGATGGCGAATTGCACATTCATCAAGCCGACGACATTCAGGGCCAGCGCCATGACGATGGTCTGGCGACGCAACTCATCCTGCAATTCCGGCGAGAGCGAGAACGGCGGCAGCGAGCATGCCGAATCTCCGGAGTGCACACCCGCCTGTTCGATGTGCTCCATGATTCCGCCGATCATGACCTCCTCGCCATCGCAGACGGCGTCGACATCGACTTCGATGGCATCGTTCAGGAAACGATCCAGCAGCACCGGCGAATCGTTGGACACTTTGACTGCCTCGCGCATGTAGCGTTCAAGATCGGATTCGATGTGGATGATCTCCATCGCGCGTCCGCCCAGCACATAGCTGGGGCGCACCACCAGCGGATAACCGATTTCGCGCGCCTTGATGATGGCCTCTTCGTTGGTGCGCGCGGTTCGGTTGGGTGGCTGCAGCAGGCCAAGTTCGTGGATCAGCATCTGAAAACGTTCACGGTCCTCGGCGACGTCGATGGAATCCGGCGTCGTGCCGATGATGGGCACGCCGTTGGCTTCGAGCGCACGCGCCAGCTTCAGCGGCGTCTGTCCACCGAATTGCACAATCACGCCGAGCGGCTTTTCCTTGTCGACGATCTCCAGCACATCCTCGAGCGTCAGTGGCTCGAAATACAGCCGGTCGGACGTATCGTAATCGGTCGAGACCGTTTCCGGGTTGCAGTTGACCATGATGGTCTCGTAACCATCTTCCCGCAGTGCCAGCGCGGCATGCACGCAGCAATAGTCGAATTCGATGCCCTGCCCGATGCGGTTCGGACCGCCACCGAGAATCATGATCTTCTTGCGATCGGTCGGATTGGCTTCGCATTCCTCGTCGTAGCTCGAATACATGTACGCGGTCGAGGTGGCAAATTCCGCCGCGCAGGTGTCGACGCGCTTGTATACCGGACGAATATCCAATGCGTGACGCTTGGCGCGCACATCGCCTTCGGTCACTTTCCACAGGTAGGCCAGACGGCGATCCGAAAAACCCTTGCGCTTCAGTTCGCGCAATTCGAGGGCGCTGAGGCTCTCCAGCGTCCGTTTTTCGACAGCGAGTTCAGTATCCACCAGGTCCTTGATTTCCGCCAGGAACCAGGGATCAATCTTGGTATATCCGTGCAACTCTTCGAGCGACATGCCGATGCCGAAGGCGTCGGCCACATACCAAAGCCGTTCGCCGCGTGGATACGCAAGTTCGTCGCCGATTTTCTCCGGATCCACCGTTTTCAGGTTGAAACCGTCGACGCCGGTTTCGAGTCCACGTAACGCCTTCTGCAGTGATTCCTGGAAATTGCGGCCGATCGCCATTACTTCGCCGACGCTCTTCATCTGCGTGGTCAGGCGGTCGTCGGCCTGCGGGAATTTCTCGAAGGCAAAGCGCGGGACCTTGACCACTACATAGTCGATCGACGGTTCGAACGAAGCCGGCGTGGCGCCACCGGTGATGTCGTTCTTAAGCTCATCGAGGGTATAGCCGACGGCGAGCTTGGCCGCGACCTTCGCAATCGGAAATCCCGTGGCCTTCGAGGCCAGTGCCGACGAGCGCGACACCCGCGGATTCATCTCGATGACCACCATGCGGCCGTTTTTCGGATTCACTGCAAACTGCACGTTCGAACCGCCGGTTTCCACGCCCACCTCGCGCAGCACCGCGATCGAGGCGTTGCGCATGATCTGGTATTCCTTGTCAGTCAGCGTCTGCGCCGGCGCGACGGTGATCGAATCACCGGTGTGGACGCCCATCGGGTCGAGGTTTTCGATCGAGCAGATGATGATGCAGTTGTCGTTCTTGTCGCGGACAACTTCCATCTCGAATTCTTTCCAGCCCAGCAGCGACTCTTCGATCAGCAGCTCATGTGTCGGTGAAGCTTCCAGCCCGCGTTCGCAGATCTCGACAAACTCGTCGCGGTTATAGGCGATGCCGCCACCTGATCCCCCCATGGTGAAACTCGGGCGAATGATCGCCGGGAAGCCGATGCCGGCCTGCACCTGCAGCGCTTCTTCCATCGAATGCGCAATCGAGGAGCGCGCCGAGGCAAGTCCGATGCGGGTCATCGCCTGCTTGAACTTCTCGCGGTCCTCAGCCTTGTCGATGGCCTCCTTGGTGGCGCCGATCATCTCGACGCCGTATTTTTCCAGCACCCCGTGCTTGGCCAGGTCGAGCGCGCAATTCAGCGCCGTTTGTCCGCCCATGGTCGGCAGCAGCGCGTCCGGCCGTTCTTTCGCGATGATCTTCTCGACGATCCGCCAGGTGATCGGCTCAATATAGGTCACGTCCGCCATATTCGGGTCGGTCATGATCGTCGCGGGATTCGAGTTGATCAGGATGACCTTGTAGCCCTCATCGCGCAGCGCCTTGCAGGCCTGGGCGCCGGAATAGTCGAATTCGCAAGCCTGCCCGATGACAATCGGGCCTGAGCCGATGATGAGGATGGACTGGATGTCGCTACGTTTGGGCACGGCTCGCCTCCATCATCCGTACGAACCGGTCAAACAGATAGCCGACTTCGTGCGGTCCGGGACTCGCTTCCGGATGCCCCTGGAAGCTGAACGCGCGTTTGTCGGTGCGCTCAATGCCCTGGCAGGTGCCGTCAAACAGCGACTTGTGGGTCACGCGAACATTCGCCGGCAGGGTGTTTTCATCCGCCGCGAAGCCGTGATTCTGGCTGGTGATATAGACCTTGCGGGTATCGAGGTCCTGCACCGGATGATTGGCGCCATGGTGGCCAAACTTCATCTTGATGGTTTTCGCGCCCGACGCCAACGCCAGCAACTGGTGGCCGAGGCAGATGCCGAACAGCGGGACATCCCGCGCAATGATTTCCTGGATTGCCCGGATCGCGTAGTCGCAGGGCTCGGGATCGCCCGGGCCATTGGAGAGGAACACGCCGTCCGGCTTCAGCGCGAGGGCGTCACCGGCAGTTGCCTGGGCGGGCAGGACGGTGATGCGGCAACCGCGCGCGGCCAGCATGCGCAGGATGTTGTGCTTCACGCCGTAATCGTAGGCGACGACATGGAATCGCGGATTTTCGGCTTGCTGGTAGCCCAATCCAAGCGCCCAGGTCGACTGATTCCATTCATAGGATTCCGTGCAAGACACGACCTTGGCCAGATCGAGCCCGGACATGGCCGGCGCCGCTAGTGCAAGTTCTCGGGCACGGCGGATATTCAGCTCGCTGTGTTCGCCCGCCAGAATGCAGCCGTTCTGCGCACCCTTTTCACGGGTGAGGCGCGTCAGGCGGCGCGTGTCGATGTTGGCGATCGCCACCACCGCATTGCGCTTCAGGAACTCGGGGAGCGTCGCCGTCATGCGCCAGCTTGACGCCAGCTTGGGCAGGTCACGAATGATCAGCCCGGCGGCAAAGCATTTTCGCGATTCGCTATCGTCTTCATTGGTGCCGGTATTGCCGATATGGGGGTACGTCAGCGTCACCATCTGCCCCATGTAGGATGGGTCGGTGAGAATTTCCTGGTAGCCGGTCATCGCGGTGTTGAACACGACTTCTCCCGTGGAATGGCCGTCCGCGCCGATCGATGCGCCCTTGAACACGGAACCGTCGGCAAGGACAAGCAGGGCGGGAACAGGCTGAACCAAGGGATACTCCAGGAGAACTCGACATAACCGCAAGGGGGCACAAAAAACGGGAAAGGCCGTGAGACCTTTCCCGC
>JBDTSU010000034.1:0-17886 GCA_039930965.1 Betaproteobacteria bacterium | reverse complement strand
GCCCGCATTCGCGCCGACGACTGGTATGACCTGATGGCGCTGGAAAACAAATAGGACTGCTGTCATGAAAACGGACACGCAAAAAAAACGCGATCAACACCGGATGCACCGTGTTCTGCTGGCGTTCGCGACATTGATTTCGATTGTCATGGGGCCGTTGGCTGAAGCTCGCTCGACGGGGATTATTGGTGCGACCAACCGCGATGGTGGCAGTGGCTGCGCAACGAGTTGCCACAGCGGCACAACCAGCGGCACAGTCGCGGTGACAATCGGTGGCCCCACCAGCCTCGCTGCCGGGCAGACTGGCAATTACACGGTCACCAATAATTCCAGCCTCAGCGTCGCCGGCCGTGCGGCGGGGGTGAACATAGCGACTGGCGACGGAACGCTCAGCCCGGCCGGCAATCTTGCGAGCAATGGTGCCACCGAGTTGTATCACTTTACGCCCAACAGCACCGATGCGAATGGCGACACGGTTTTTTCATTTTCCTGGACTATGCCCGCCGCTGCCGGTACCGGAACTGGGCATACGATGTATGCGGTCGGACGCGTCTGGTATTCGGGCAACTGGAGTCATGCGACCAATTTTGGGATCACGACCGCCGCGCCGTTCACTGCATTGGTCAACGGATTGGCAGCCCCGGGGCCAATGGGTGCCGGCAGCACTGGCACACTGAGCACCAGCGGTGGCGCGGGAAGTGGCGCTGTAACTTACACTCCATCCAACAGTGGCATTTGTTCCGTTTCCGGCACGACTGTGACGGCAGTGTCGATTGGTACTTGCACCATCACGGCGAATAAGGCGGCCGACAGCTCGACCTCGGCGCGATCGGATGCGGTATCGTTCTCAATCGTTCAAGGCACCCAGACGATTATTTTCGCCGCGCTGTCACCGAAACTGACCAGTGATCCGCCCTTCACGGTCAGCGCCACCGGCGGTGGTTCGGGCAACCCGGTGACGTTTACGGCCGCCGGTGTTTGCTCCAGCAGCGGAACCAACGGATCCACAATCACGTTGACTGGCGCGGCGGGTACCTGCACGGTGACGGCAGACCAGACGGGCAATGCCAACTATCTTGCGGCACCCACGGTCGTGCAGGCCTTTGCGGTGGTGGCGCCCGGCGAAGTCTTCCCGCCCGACTGCCAGGTCCCGGCGGGATGGGCCCAGGACCCGGGATTCCCAAGCCAGAACTGGAGCGTCGCGTCGGATTTCGCGTCGCAAGGCGCCTGCAGTTTCAAGTCGAATCCGTTGCCGGGCGCCGCCGGGGCGCAGTATGCGCTTTACGCCTATACCGGTAATTTCCAGGCGGGAACCATCTCGCTTTCGGTAAAGGTATCCAGCTTTACCGGTCCGGCGTGTTTCCTGTTTGCCATCGACCAGAGCTACCAGAATATTGGTAGCGGCTGCACCATCGGGGCACCGGGTTTGACCGGAGAATTGCCATTTCAAGTCGTGAACATTCCCGTCACGGCAGGCACGCACAAGATATGGATCCTCTATTACCGCGCCAACAACCTGTCGATCGCCGGTAGCGATGCGGCGTGGCTGGATGAATTCACCATGCCACTGTTGACGGCGATCACCAGTTCGTTGTCGGCATCGGTCACGGTCGGCGCGCCGTTCAGTTATCAAATCGTCGCCGACAATTTCCCGCAGACCTACGCCAGCACCGCATTACCACCGGGCCTGACGCTCAATGCCTCCACCGGATTGATCTCGGGTACTCCCACTGTGCCCGGCGTCTACCCGGTGACGGTGACGGTCAGCAATCCGGGTGGCGTCGCGCCGATGGCGACCGACAGCAAGGTAGTCACGATCACGGTCAACCAAATCGTGCAGACCATCACCTTCGGACCGATCAATAATCGCTTGACCAGCGCGCCGCCCATCACGGTCTCGGCAAGCGGTGGTGCCAGTGGAAATCCGGTGACGTTTGGCGCCAGCGGCGTGTGTACCGCCAGTGGCACCGATGGCACGACCATTACACTGACCGGTGTGGCCGGTACCTGTGCCGTGACCGCGAATCAGCCGGGCAATGCCAATTACGCCGATGCCACGCCGGTCGTGCAATCGTTCACCGTCACGGCCGCGGCGAATGAACTTTTCCCGCCCGCCTGTGGCGCATTGCCGGCGGGTTGGAGCGTGCCGGTCGCCGCCACCAGCGGCTGGAGCGCCGAGGCCAACTTCACCTCGACCACCGGCGGCTGCAGCCTGCGATCGAACGACATATCGGACTCGCAGAACGCGCAGATTCAATACGTCGGGACTTTCGCGAACGGCACGGTCGATTTCAAGTATCGGGTCTCGAGCGAAGCCACCTGGGATTGCCTGCAGTTCTTCATCGACGGCGCGGTGCAGACTATCGGCGGTACCTGCCCCAGTGTCGGCCTGATAGGGAATTCGGGTGAAAGCGGTTGGGTGAGCGTCTCGTTCCCGATAACGCTCGGCGCACACACATTGCTCTGGAAGTACTCGAAGGACTCAAGCGTCAGCACAATCAACGATGCGGCCTGGATCGACGACGTGGTATTCCCGCAATACACGCTCAGCGTTTCACGCAATGGCACCGGCACCGGAACCGTTTTCTCGGAACCGTCCGGTATCGTCTGTGGGGGCTCGTGCAGTGCCAGCCTTAGCGGCAGTGTTTCGCTGACCGCATTCGCCAATCCGGGAAGTTATTTGACCGCGTGGTCCGGCGGCGGTTGCATGGGATCGGGTGCGTGCATCGTGTCGCTATCCGGGAATACCACCGTCACCGCGACCTTCAGTCTCATCGCCCCGCCTGGTCCGCCGCAGATGGTTGCCGCCACCCCCGAGGCTGGGCAGACCACCATCAACTTTGTGGCGCCGGCCAGCGATGGCGGCGGGCCGATCTCGCTGTACGCGGCAACCTGCACGGCCAGCGGGCAAACCACGCGCACGGGCAATGCAGGCACGTCGCCCATCGTGGTCACGAGCATGGTCAACGGAATACAGTATTCGTGCACCGTGACCGCCACCAATTCAGCCGGCCCCGGCACGCCATCGGCGGCATCGCTGGTCACGCCGCGTACCGTTCCCGATGCACCGACCGCACCGGTGGCAACGGCCGGCAACGCCCAGGCGACCATTGCCGTCACGGCGCCGGCCTTCAACGGTGGCACGGGTATCACTGCCTACACGGCCACCTGCACCGCGTCCGGCCAGACCACGCGTACCGGCACCTCGGCCACTACCAGCATCAACGTCACGTCGATGGTCAACGGCATTCAATATGCCTGCAGCGTGGTCGCCACCAATGCCGCCGGCGACGGCGCGGCCTCGTCGTCGGTCAACGTCACGCCGCGCACCGTGGCGGGTGCGCCGACCGGGTTCACCGCCACGCCGCGTGACGCACGCATTGTCTTCGCCTTTGTCGCGCCGGCCAGCGACGGCGGCAGCGCCATCACCGGCTACACGGTGTCCTGTAATGGCGCCACGGTGACTGGTACGGGCGCGGATTCACCTATTACCATTGGCGGGCTGATGAATGCCGGCATGTATTCGTGCAACGTTGTCGCCAATAATGCCGCGGGCCCGGGCGCGCCTTCGTTATCCGCCAGCGCGGTACCGGGCGTGCCGCCCGGCGCCACGCTCTGGACGCAGATCTGCACCGCCTGCCACACGGCAACGCCCTCGGGCGTGCAACTGAACGGCGCCGGCTCCACGGCCACCGTGATGAATTACGTCATCACCAACCAGCCGCTGATGGCAGCGACGCCGTTGGTGACGACGTTGACCGCGGCCGAGCGCGTCGCGGTCGCCACCTACATCGCCGCGCAATTGCCGGCCGCGCCGCAGGTGACGGCATTCAATACGCAAAAGATCATCGATGTCGGGACGCAGATATCGACGGTCACCAGCAATCCGCTCAGCATCTCCTTTCAAGTTATCGAAGTGGTGACGGCGCCCACGCACGGCACGCTCTCTGCCTTCACCGGCACCAGCATCACCTACACGCCGGCAGCGGGCTATACCGGCAGCGACAGCTTTACTTTCCGCGGCAAGCGCACCACGCCGGCGAGCCTGCTCGGCGATGCCCGCACGATCAATATCACCGTCTCGCCGCCGCCATTGCCGGTGATCACCAGCCCGGGCACCGCGACCGGCACCAACGGCGTCGCCTTCAGCTACCAGATCACCGCCACCAACGGTCCGACCGGCTTTGGCGCCAGCGGCCTGCCGACGCCGCTCCTCGTCAATCCCGCGACCGGCTTGATCTCCGGCACGCCGAACGTCGGCGGCACCTTCAATGCCACGATTACGGCCAGCAACGCCAATCCCGGCAGTCCCGTGAGCGCGGCGCTGACCATCACGCTCAACCCGGCGGCGCAGACGATCACCTTCCCGGCGCAGACCCCGGCCACGCGCGCCTTCAGTGCGTCGCCGGGCAATACCTTCGCGATCCTGCCGATCGCTACCTCGACATCCGGCCTCGCCGTCACCTATGTGACCAAGACCCCGGCAGTCTGTAGCGTCGCCGGCACCACCGTGACGATGCTCACCGCCGGCACCTGCACGATCGGCGCCAACCAGGCCGGCAATGCGAACTTCACCATCGCCACCGAAGTCACGCGGAGTGTGACCATCACGCCGATCCTGCCGGGTGCGCCGACCATCGGCGTGGCCACGCCGGGCAACAATCAGGCGACGGTCGCGTTCACGGCGCCCACCAATACCGGCGGCACCGCGATCACGCTGTATACGGCCAACTGCACGCCGTCCGGCAGTGGCACCAATACCGTCTCGCCGATCGTTGTCGGCAGCCTCAGTAACGGCACCACCTACACCTGCTCGGTACGGGCCACCAACAGCGTCGGTCTTGGCCCGGCATCCGGTACCGTCATGGTCACGCCGGCACCAACACCGACGCCGCCGCTCATCACCAGCGTCAATAACGCCACCTTCACCGTCAATGCGCCGGGCTCGTTCTCGGTTACCGCCACCGGCACCCCGGCCGTGTTCACCTATTCGGCCACCGGTACGCCGCCCACCGGCGTGACCTTCAGCACCACCACCGGCGTCCTGTCCGGCACGCCGACCCAGGCCGGCGCCTTCCCGCTCACCCTGGGTGTTGCCAACGGCGTGCTGCCCAATGCGTCGCAGTCATTCACGCTGAGTGTGTCCAAGGCCAACCAGACCATCACGTTCAACAACCCCGGCACCCGTTCGGTCAGCCCGTCGGCCTTTGCGCTATCGGCGGTCGCGACCTCTTCGCTGGGCGTGACCTTTATCTCCGACACACCTGCTGTCTGCACGGTCGCTGCGGCCAACGCCACGATGATCGGCGTCGGCACCTGCACGCTGCGTGCCCAGCAGGCCGGCAATGCCAACTTCAATGCCGCCGTCGATGTGCCGCAAAGCTTCAGCGTCCTCCAGGGCAGCCAGACGATTACGTTCCCGGCGCAGGTGCCGGCCTCACGCGCCTTCGTGGCGAGTTCAAGCTTCGCGCTCTCGTCGCCGGCGACTTCATCCGCACCGCTCACGGTTGCACATACCTCGCTCACGACCGGCGTGTGCACCATTGCCGGCACCACCGTCACCATCGAGCGCGCCGGTATCTGCACCATTGCCGCCAACCAGAGCGGCAGCGCCAACTACAGCGCGGCGGCACAGGTCACGCAATCGATCACCTTTACCGGCAGCGCGCCGGGCGCACCGGTGATCGGCACGGCGACCCCGGGTGCCACCAAGATCACGGTCTCCTTTACAGCGCCGGCCAGCGACGGCGGCTTTGCCATCACCGGCTACACCGCCACCTGTGGTGCCGCGCCCCCGCAAGGCGGCTCGGCTTCACCGATCACGGTGACGGGCCTCACCAACGGCGTGTCGTACTCGTGCTCGGTCACGGCGACCAACAGCGCGGGCACCAGCGTGGCGTCGGGGTCGGTCATGGCCACGCCCAATGCGCTGCCGGGCGCGGCCGTCTGGAGCAGCACCTGCGGCAACGTCGGTTGCCACAACGTCCCGGGGACCCCGGCCGGTACCCGCCTCAACGTCGGCGGTTCCTCCTCGGCCGTCCTCGACTATGTTGTGTCCCTGATGAGTCCAACTGTCGGCGCGATGAACTTCATTGTCGGTACGCTTTCTCCCCAGCAGAAGATTGATGTCGCCGCCTACATCCAGGACTTCATCCCGGCCGTGAATGCGACCACGCCGTTCAACACCGCCGTGCCGATCAACGTGGCCAGCCAGATCTTCCTCAATTCGCCGCTCGCCGCGCTGACCTCGTTGCAGGTGGTGACGCCGCCCGCCAACGGCACGCTGTCCGCGTTCACGGGGACCAATGTGACCTATACGCCGAACCCCGGCTTCGTCGGCACCAATACCTTCACCTATCGCGGCACACAGGCCGGCGTCTCCACCGATGTGCGCACCGTGACCGTGACCGTGCAACCCGCGGCGCCGGTGATCACCAGCGCCCTGACGGCGAACGGCATCATCAACCAGGCGTTCAACTACCAGATCGCCGCGACCAATTCACCGACCAGCTACGCCGCGACCGGCCTGCCGGCGGGATTGATATTTGACACCAACACCGGCCTCATTTCCGGCGCGCCGAGCGGCGCCGGCGTCACGCCTGTCACCATCAGCGCGACCGCGTCCGGCGTGACCGGCAGCGCCACGCTGACCATCACGGTCAATCTCATTCCACAGGCGATCACCTTCGGCGCGCAAGTGTCGCCGCGAACGTTCAGCCAGGCCGGCGTGGTGACACTCTCGCCGCTGGCGACGGGGGGCGCGTCGGGCAACCCGATCGTCTACAGCTCGAGCACGCCGGCGGTGTGTTCGACCAGTGGTGCCACTTTCACGATGCTCTCGGCCGGCATTTGCACCATTGCCGCCAACCAGGCCGGCAACGCCACCTATGCGGCCGCGGCGGCGGTGACGCAGAGTGTCTCGATCACCGGTATCGCTCCGGCGGCGCCGACCATCGGCACTGCGGTAGCGGGCAATACGCAGGCGACGATCAACTTCACGCCGCCCACCAATACCGGCGGCCTGCCGATCATCAGCTACACCGCCAATTGCAATGGTGTGACCGTGAGCGGGCCGTCCTCGCCGATCGTGCTGAGCGGCCTCACCAACGGCACGCCGTATTCGTGCAGCGTGCAGGCCACCAACCTGGCCGGCACCAGCGTGGCCTCGGGAAGCGTGATGGTCACGCCGGTGGCGATTGCCTTCACCAACGTTGTCTACTCGCGCAAGACCCACGCTGCCGCCGGTGACAAGGACCTCGCGGTCAATGCCGCCGCGCTCATCAACGGCGCCATCACCGTCGAGCCGCGTGCCATCGGTGCCGGCCACCGCATCCTGTTCCGCTTCAATAATCCGGTGAGCAGCGTGACCTCGCTCGCGGTAGTTGATGCGGGCATGAATCCGGTCGGCAGCGCCTCGCCGTCGTTCTCGGGCAACGACCTGATCGTGACGCTGACCGGTATCCCGGACAACAAGCGCGTGACCGTGACGGCCACCGGCGTGAACAATGCGCTGACGGTGTCGGCGTCGATTGGTTTCCTGGAAGGCGATGTCACCAATAGCAAGTCGGTGAACGCGGCTGACATCAGCGCGGTGAAATCGAGAGTAGGCCAGCCGGTGGCGACGGGGAACAACTTCCTGTTCGATCTCGATGCCAGCGGCGTCATCAACAATACCGATGTGTCGGCGGTGAAGGCGCGGTCGGGGCTGGTGATTCCGTAGGCGCCAATGCGCACTCCAAACTCAAGCACGGGGGCGGAACGCAGGCCGAAAAGACCTGGAAAGGCGCACCAGTGCTGGAGTTTGCTGGTATTTTCGTATGCGCGGGCGCCTGGCCGATATACTTGTGTATCTTCAAAACGCCCTGTCAGGACGCTGCATGCAAGCAGGCACGATCAGGTTTTACGCACTGGTGGTTTGTCTTTGTATCGCGGCCGCCCCGATGGCGCATGCCGAATCGGCGGCTTCAACGCCGCCTGCGATTATTCTCGCCAGGGTGCTCGATCCCTCGGTCGATCCGGCACAGTATCTGGTCAGCGAGAAGTTTGACGGTGTGCGCGCCATTTGGGACGGCGAGGCGTTCCGGTTTCGCAGCGGCAATGCGATCAACGCGCCAACCTGGTTCCTGTCGAGACTTCCCAAGGTGCCACTTGACGGTGAACTGTGGCTCGGACGCGGAAAATTTGAAACGCTATCCGGCTACGTGCGCAAGGCCGACCCGGTTGACGATGAATGGCGCCAGATCAAGTATCTGATTTTTGAATTGCCGCGCGCATCCGGCACCTTCGAGGAGCGATATCGGCAGATTCAGGCGATCGTCCGGCAAGCCGACTGGCCGCAACTGGTGGCGGTCGAACAATACCGCGTGAGCGACCGCGCCGAGTTGAAACGAAAACTCGACGCGGTGATGAATACCGGCGGCGAGGGACTGATGCTGCACCGCGCCGATGCGCCGTACATGACCGGCCGCAGCGATGTGTTGCTGAAGCTGAAACCGCTCGACGACACGGAAGCGAAAGTGGTCGGGCATATTCCGGGCAAGGGCAAGTTTGCCGGCATGCTCGGTGCACTTCGGGTGGAAGCGCCCGACGGGAAACGATTTACAATCGGCACGGGTTTCACCGATGCCGTGAGGAAGAGCCCGCCGCCCGTGGGCACCACGATCACCTACACCTATCGTGGACTCACCCGCGCTGGCGTGCCGCGATTTGCGAGTTACCTACGAATAAGGGAGGTGTTTTGATGGCGACATTCGCCAGAATCAAGACGGTTTGTATGTTGTGCGCCTTCGCCGCGAACGTCGCGCAGGCGCAGGTTCCGCCGCCGGCGCCCAGCCCCGCGTTACCTTCCACGCTCGGCAATCCCACCGCGCTGCCGGTGATTGCGCCGGCGCGCGAATTGAAAGGTGCCGCGCTGGTCGAGGCATTGCGCCAAGGCGGCTATGTGCTTTACATGCGCCACGCCATGCAGATCGCGCCCAAGCCAGGGACTTGTGAAGGCAGCAACCTCACGCCCGCCGGCGAGGAACAGGCGCGCACGGTTGGCCGCGCAATTCGCGCGCTGAAAGTCCCGGTCGGCCGTGTGCTGTCGTCGGAGCCTTGCCGCAACCGGGATACGTCGCGATTGCTCGGCCTCGGCGAATACGAGATCACCATCGATCTCAATCCCGTCGGCTCGCAGCCGGGCGTCGACTTCGGTGCGGCGCGCACGGCGCGACTGGCCGAGATGCCGCGTGGCGGCACCAATACGGTCCTGGTATCGCATGTGCATGGGTCGCGGAAGAAATCCGAATGGCTGCATCTCGAACTTGCCGAGATTATCGTCCATCGGCCCGATGGGCAGGGCGGCGCGGAGGCGGTGGCGCGGGTGAGGGTGGAGGGGTGGGGGGAGTTGATGAAGGCGGTGGGGGTTGGTGGGAAGTAAGGTGTTGCTGCTGTTGACATGGCCTCAGTGGATTGCCTTTTTCCGTTCGTGCAGAAGTGATGAAGTCGTGATCGCCGTTGCGGCACACACGCGGCGGATGGTCAGTTGGCGGTTCAATTCGATAAGGAAGTTTCTGATTCCTCAGATCAGGACTTGAGCGTGACGCACTTCAGCCTTGCGGTTTGGTCCTGTAACAATGTGACCAATAGTCTATTAAACACAATCCCGATGCCTTCATCGTTTGAGTCGTTTTCGCGGTCGGCAGTCAACCGCACCCGCAGACACTCTTCGGTTATTCGATTGGTAAGATCATCGGTGGGTCGCAAAGATGTCATACCGGTTCTGTCGTGGCACTATCGCGCGAGCAATTGCAGGAACGCCGGGTTGATGAACAGTTTTTCCCGGCCGGCTTTGATCTCTTTGAGCACGCCAATTTCACACAGGCGCTTCAGATAAACCGATGCCGTCTGGCGCTGGGCAATTTTTGCATCGACGACGTCGCCGATGCGGCAGTAGGGTTGCACGAACACCAGTTCTGCCAATTCCCGACTGTAAATCTGCGGAGCATCAATTCGAATTGTTTCGGCGGTGGCTTCGAGGAGTTCGCGTATCGCCGCGATTTTGTCGGTGGTCCAGCGCGCCATGTCGCGCACGGCTTCGAGCATGTAAAGAATCCACTCCTCCCATTGGTCATTCGTCGTCACGCCAAGCAGCAGGCGGTAATAGTCGGCCTTGTGCTGGATGATGTAGCGGGAGAGATACAGCACCGGGATTTTGAGCAGACCTTTTTCCACCAGGAACAGGAGATTCAGCACGCGTCCGGTACGGCCATTGCCATCGATGAACGGATGGATCGCTTCGAATTGATAGTGCATGACAGCCATGCGTACCAATGGGTCGAACTCTTCGGCTTCGTGGATGAATTTTTCCCAGTTGCCCAATTTGTCGCGCAGCAAGGATTCGCCTTCAGGCGGCGTATAGATCGTTTTGCCGGTGGCGTTATTCACGAGGGCCGTTCCGGGAGTGCGCCGAATATCGAGTGCCACGCCCTTGATGGTGCGGCAAATCTGGACGGCCGTCGAGGTTGTCAATGGACGTTTGGCGAGTGATTGAAAGCCTTGATACAAGGCGGTGCGGTATCGCAGCGCTTCTTTGGTTGCGGTGTCGGTGCTGTTGCTTGGGTCGTTTGCGAATTGAAACAGGCGATCGGTGGTGGTGACGATGTTTTCGATTTCCGAACTGGCCTGGGCTTCCAATACCGGGATGGTATTGATTAACACGCCTTGATTCGGGATCAGGTCGCCGGCGAGTTTCAGTTCTCCGAGCGCGGATCGTGCTTCGATACACGCTTTCAATACGGCGCGCGTTTCCAATTCGGCCTTGGGTGGCAGCAACGGAAGATCGTTGTATGGCTTGTTGGGAGAAAAAGGCATATGTCGAATAATACGTCGTTTATCGACATATTTGTGGAATGTGTCGATTGGGTCGACATTGGCGGCGAATCACTGAGATATGTGGCTCACCCATACGGAAAAAGCGAGAGACTCTAGTACTGGTGCGGCCTCCAGGCCTGTTTTGGTCTGCGGGCCGCGCCAGCTCTAGTGTTTCGCGTGGAGTGGGGCTCTCATTGACCAGGGTGCGATCTCCCTGAGCAAACTACCGCTCGTCAGGCGTGCGCCATGAAAGAAAGCGATCTAATGCACGCGTGCTGCCCAGCATTTCGCGGGCGCGCTTCAAGCGATCAACTAGCCGCTGCCGATCGCTTTCCGGCAAGTCCGCGAGGCTCTGTTCAGCGTCCGCAAAGAATGCTTCGATCTGCTTTACCTCTGACCAGGTTTCGACGATCTGTAACAACTCCTCTTTGCTGTCTTTCAGTGCTTTGACGGCGTGCCTCTCAGCCTCTTCGCGTTGCCATTGCGCTTGCTGCGCTATCCAGCGTTCGTGTTCAATTGCCGCCTGTCGCGCACCTTCCTCGACCAGCCGGGCAATCTCGATCGCGGCGACTTCCAGCTCCTTCACGATGGCAGGGATGCGGCTGGCGATGTCGCGGGTACTCGTTTCGCGCCACTGCTGCGTCCACTGCGCGCGTCCGTAGGGCGAATAGGCCTGCAAACAAAGTCGGCCACTGGGGAAGTCGCGCTTGCTGGTCCAACCGTGATCCTGTTCGTATCGCTTGCGTTTGGGAGGCACTAATTCGCTCAGCCGCACGTATTCGCCATTTACGTAGTGGGCCTCGACTTCTTCCGACATTTCAATGATCGTCAGACCGATCGCGAGCGTCCCGATATAGACGACCGTACAGCGACCCGGCCTCCATAGATTGTTGAAACCGGGATTGCGGCTGGGTTGCTCGCGTTCGTCCACTGCGGCACGCTGAAACTGCTCGCCTTGTGGGGCAATGACAACGCGGTGTCCGCGTGCCTCCAGGGCCAGGAACAATTCGTTGGCAAAGGCCAATGCTTTGTCGAGTCCTGTTTTCGAAACCGCCAAATCCACCAACAGATATTTCGCGGGCTTCAGGTAGCCCGCGTGATAGGCGATCCGTCCTGCCGCAAACAGCGGCTTTGCACCGGATACCAAATGATGCGTTGTTGGTTGTGGCTCATTGCGCTTAATCGTTCTCTTTGCCGCGGCATCCGGCGGCCTTGGCAACGGGCGATGCACTTCCGGTAGAGTGCCATCGCGCGACCAGCTCAGCATGTCTCCCGGGCGCGGTGTCGGCAACAGCGGCTGCGCCGAGGCCTTGCCGAACGCCAGCTTTGCCCAATACCCGCGGTCGGGTCTCGGGACATGCAGCAAGGTACAGATTCTCGCCATGTAGCTGGACGACACGGCGAAGCGCGCGGCCACCCGGAGCATGGGTTCCGCCCAGACAAGGGCATATAGCGCTTCGCGGGTGATGGGGCCCTTAACGTCTCGGGAAGTGGTGTCTGCTTGTGGCTCTTGCATTGCCGCGTCAGTGAATTGCGTTTGACGAGTCGCTAAAATTTGTGAAGTTCAATCGGTAAGTGCGTGTGGTTCGCTCGGGCGCCTACGCTGCTTCCACCACTCGCACATCGAAACTGACTTTCAGCCAATGGCGGATCGCGCTGAAGATGGCGGCGAGGTTGTCCATGCTCGGGTTGCCGCGCGGGGAGAGCATACGGTGCAGGCTCTTGCTGGGTTTTTGCGTGATCTCGGCGAGTCCTTCGAAGCCCACCGTGGCGTTCACCAGGTCGCGCAGGATCAGCCGTGCGGCGTCCGGCTCGCCGGTGAGGAACAGCGTGGCCGCTTCATCCAGCAGCGCCTTGGCAAAGTCCGGGTCGCGCGCAACACGCGCCACCACTGCCTCTTTGTAATCCCGTGTCAGGGGCATGATTTTTTCTCCTTGCGTGTTGCCTTGGCCTTGCTTTCGGTAGCAAGCGCTTTTTTGCGTGCCTTGTATTCCTCGTGCAGTTCCACAGCCTGGTCGATGGCCTTCTGCTGGCCCTTCTTGGTGCTGCCGCCGAACAGCACGATCAATGCCTCGCCGTCCTTGGCCAGATAGATGCGGATGCCCGGCCCCCAGTCGATCACGTATTCGCCGATGCCGCGAAACCACTTGATGCTTCCGGTGTTGCCCAGTTCCATGCGCGCCTTTGCGACCGCGACTTTTGCTGCCACCAGCGCATGAAGACCATCGAACCATGTCCGGTAGGGAATATCCCCATTCTCCCGGACATATTCTTCAAGCCGGATTTTCATGATGAGAAGGTAACATATACGTTACCATTTGGGAAGCAGCATTGTTGCGGCGCAGAGCCCAAGGCGGGTTCATGCGGCGCCAATAGTTTCGTGTACGACGGCAAATACTAGCGAGAGTCAACCCGACCACACCTCGAAACACGCAACCGACCAGTTCAGTCGCGCAGCCCGAACAGTGCCAGTCAAGAGAATGGCGGCTGAGTATTTCAAGCGGTGGAAGACTAACGTGAGAGTTGCCACCCGCCGTATTTGCCAAGCCAAGTGCGAAACACGCTTTGCGAAATTTCGAGTATTTATCCTAGACGTTGCCCGGACTACGGCGTCTACTCAATTAAGTACGCGAACCCAACAACTACTTGTATAAATTGCAGAGTGATCCGAAATGAAGCCTTTCTTCTCGGAACATATTGCGGCGTTACAATCATTCATAGCGCGTTCGTTCCTCGTCAATCTCTTCACGTTTAATTTGTCGGTCAAGGCTGTCAATCTCACTCTCTAACCAGCGGGTAACTTCATAGCTAAAATTTGCGCTTACCCAAGTACGGAACTTATCACGCCGCTTCTTTAGATATACGCTCGTAGGTCCTGTCCAACCGCCTGACCCAAACGTGCAACTTATTCCGCTTTGAACTCCATCGATTGCGGAAAATCTGGTCAGCAATTCACGGGTTAGTAGGCCGCCACGTTCGTCATCTAGAGTTCGAGGTGCAGCATGAGCAATTAATCCTGCCCGATGCTCCGGATCGCCTTCAATCCAAGACATGATTTCTCCAACGGGAAGGGCCGCGATGGGGCTATCGAGAACGGCTTCACGAAAGCCTTGATGTCCACCTTTCAGCCAGTTTGTGAGATCACCGCGCCATTTTGGAAGAGCCGCCTCTAGTTGCTCACGAACGATTCTCCAAGCTCCTATTGGATCCTTTCGGACGAGGTCTGACGCGAAAGTTTCAACATAGGTGTCATAGCTAAGGCGATATTCGTTACCCATTGCGGTCAAGATGGAGCTCAACAATGGAAGTACAAAATCTGCGTCCCACTTGACGAGTTTTTCACAAATGTTTTTCCAGTGGTGCCCTCGCATGACGTTTCTATCTTCGCCGCTTGGCAGAGATCGAGTCAGCACGTCGAACACCATTTTCGATGTAAATGGGGACGATTCTTCGAATGGTACTGCGTCGAGCAATTCGACAAGTACGCTCAACGATGCGGCATCATTTTGGGCATGAAGCTGTTGGAGAAGATCTTTCATACGTGAATTCGGGACAGCCTCCCATGCCCGACCGTAGCGAAGTGCCGAAAATTGTCCGGGTTTGATCCAACCTGACTTGAACGCGCTGAGACACTTGCTGAAGAGGAGATCGTCATAGTCAAACCGAAATGTCATTTCTGCACCGAGCCAAGCCTCATCCGACCGCGCCAGCAAATTTTCAATGATCAACTGGAATTGCGAAAGATCCTCCCGTCGAATCTGGCTTAGATAACCACCCAAACATCCCCAGTGTTTTTCATGCAATCCAATCGCAACCAATTTGGAAAGATAGCTGCGTTCTTTGTCGTGAAGGCCAAGCTGCTCGCCGAAATGCCACATTGCTGGTGTTTGCTTTTGCGGCGCGAGCATTGGCCAAATCGCATCGAAAAAGTCATGGTGATTAGCTATCCGCTTCGCAAGCGTGTTGACGAGTGGTTTTGTCCGATATCTGGGTTTGCCACGTCGTTCGCGAAAGTCCTCGTCCCATTCCATCCAGTCAACGTCAATGACGTATCGCTGGAAACGACTTCTGACATCGCGATGTACATACGCGCGACCAAGCGTAACCACCTTCTTTGTGATCTCCTCTGATTCTCCTTCCGAATGGCGATCACGCCAGTTTGAAAAAAAGTCATTGAGTTCACTTGCACTCGCGTGTGGGTCTTGAGTCAACGCCTGCAGGGTATTCAGTGCGAGTGAAGTGCAAGATTTCGTTTTGACTTGATTTTTGATGGCGTCCAGCAGTGCACTACAAACCAGTGGACGTAAGTGCACTGGCCATCCTCGCGTTTCAGCCAGGAGAGCTTCGAAGTAAAGGCCAATTGCTTCCCACCACTCTACATAAGTTTTTGGTATCCAGAGCTTGGCCCGTTCCTTGATTCCTTGATACTCGGGACCAACTATGCGATGGCCCAGTCCATGAGTATCCAGGGCTGCATTCATACAGCGCAATCCTAGTTCCCGATCTTTGTCTGAGCTTGAACGAAGCAGTTGAAGCGCCGCGGGCAATCGTTCGATCGGTGTCGATTCGGTGGCAGCATACTCCGGGCCGATTCGGAATAGGCCGATCAACGTGCCCGTCGCATTGTTGCTGTAGGTGTCTTCGCTTTCATTTACCGCGAGCCTTGCCAGCAATCGAATTGCACGAACCGTGAACGGAGCCCAAACCGCAATTTTTTCCACAGTCCAAACGATGTTCTGTCGGTGCTCGTGAAATGCGAAAATGTCTTCGTCCGACCAGCTACCCAGCGTGCCTTCAAGAAGCCGTATAACGGCGCCTGGACTGGCTTCAGCCAAGGTGGAAAGAAATCTTGATCCTTTGTCAGATTCAAGAATTGCTCTTTCCGAATGGATGCCGTCGAGCTTGAGAATTTCATCGACTACATGTGTTGTTGTCGAGTCACCTGCGTACCTGAACATGTTCATGAACCAAACATGTAGAGATTCAGGCATGTCGGTGAAGGTATTGCTGAACTGGAATCCCGGTCCGTACGTTTGCCAAAAGCGTTTCCAAAGATATACGTGGAGTAATTTGGGTACGAAGAAGAGCGTTATTGAACCTTGCAGCACTCGTCTCGCGCGGAGGTCACGAACTATTTCCTGAAATTGCGCCCACCCAATGGTTGGGTCCACTTTTTCAATTAGCGTAGCGATGTAACGCGCCTCATCACCGACTGGAGGTTCATAACCGAATCGGTTGAATAGTGCTAAATGTTGAGTGACACAGTCGATCTGGCGCGCCTGTTGCTGATCGCGCTTTTGGTAGCTGTGAAGAAATCTGTCCCAAACCGGAATCGTTGATGGAGGCACTAACAAATCCTCCGGGTTAACCCGCAAGTTTTCACCAATGGCTTGTGCGACGCGGGGCGACCCTTCGCAGCCTTCAACCCATCGACTGAGGTAATTCGATTCCCCAGCGTAACCAACTAGGATTTGCAGAATTGTTTCGTCGGATAGTCGTGGCACATAGAGTCGCTCGATATCTGCGTCCCGTGTTTCATCTCTTCCGTGGTCAAGCGTCACGATTTTCAGGGCACCACAGCGAGGCTTCAAGTGTTTCCAAATGTCCGCAAGTTCCGGTTCAGGAAGTTCGTCAATTACGAGCACAAGCGGTTTATCACAAGGGGACTTTAGTAGTTGGCGAAACAGTTTGGTTTGGCCAAACTGAGAACCGTGCTCGAAATAGAGGACGAGCGGGGCAATTGCCGAAGTTCGCAGCGCCTCAAGTACCAGGCGCGTCTTCCCAAGTCCGGGCTCGCCAAGTATGCGCAGGTGCTTTGTCGTGCCAAGTACACTCGCCCTAATTTGATCAATGAGCTCGGTCTGCTCCGCAGAAGCCGCGAGTACCCCGCTCATGTGTACTGATTGCTGCCAATCCGCAAGTACAGAGGCTTCTTGAATCGGGTCTTGGACGATTGTTGACGCGATTGCAGGGTAGCGTTCGACAAACTCAGCGATTTGGCTTGCTCCCAAGACATGAACTAGATTCAGATAGTCTTTGAAGCCCGCTGACGCGAACGTCAATTCGATATGCGCCTTAGCTTTGTCTCTTTGCGAAGGCGTTAGGTCATGTCCAGTGCAAATCAACGTGTAGTTGCCACGCCGACCCAGCAGTCGTTCAACCTCGCTTACGAGCTCACCGTTGCTGTTCAACAATTCAGAGTGAATCGCGCTTTTGGTCCACGGCTTGAATGTCGTTCCAGATTTTATTTGGAAACCGGTGAGTCCACTTTGAAAGAGACAGTCTCTTGGAATAACGTGAGCAGGATCGGTATTTACTTCTACATCGATACCCCCATCCGCGACTGATATGCGGCTGGACACGGTAAGCGCGTTTGGACCGACTTGGCCATACCTGCATTCGGCGCGCAAGACGCTTCTGATGAGCTTGGTTGCCCCTTCCGGGAGTAGGGCCGTGAGTGCCGGAATAGGAACTTCAATGAGGCCAATCATATGTTTCCTTGCGTTTGCATTCCAATCGCGGCAATCCGTTCAGGTTGGCACAGCCTGTGATAGATCAATTGGGTGTTTTCGGATGCTAAGTCAATTGCCGACATTTTGCGTCACGTCTGGGCGATTGGTCCCCGCACTATCGGATCAGACTCCCCACACGGTATACGGTAACGGCCATATGTGGCTGTAGACAAAACTCTAGCATTGGTGCGGTGTTTGGAGCATTTGTGGCTCGGAAGGCTTGCCGGTGCTGGGGTTTGCTTCCATATGCGGAGCTGGGAGTCAGAGGTACGAGGCGGGAATCCTTTTTCGGCATTGCCGAAAAAGCCACCTCGCGCCCTGCAGGGCGCTCGGATTCGCGAGGCACTCGACATGCCGCAGGGCATGTTTTGTGTCCGGCCTCATCCCCCGTCCGTGCCGGACGCGGATTCGATTCCCGCGAACTGCGATCAAAAAGTAAAAACGCCACCCGATAGGACTGGGTGGCGTTCTTACATTTTGGTGGAGCCGGCGTCTATCACAAACCACTCGCCAAGCCGCG
>JBDTSU010000033.1:0-18092 GCA_039930965.1 Betaproteobacteria bacterium | reverse complement strand
TCCACCCGCATCGCGCACATGGACTTGCAAAAGTTGTAGAGGCCGTCGCCGTTGAGTTGGTCGCTATGGGAAAGGTAACGAACGGGACATTTGAAAAATTATAGGCAGGTGCCATGGTGCGCGACGCGACATAGAACCGGTGGTTCTCAGTCGCATTGGCCGACACGAATCGGTAGCTTGTACCGCACAAATGTTCCGTGGTGGCCGTCACGCACAGCGACACCTGAACTGCGGGGCCACCCGGCGTGTAAGTCGCTGTATTGCTGCCATGGCAACCGGTACCGGCGGCAAGGAACGCCGTCACCGTCGTCTGTGTAACCGGTGGCGTCGAGATCACAGCCAACATGAACGACTGCGAGAAGACGCCCACGTCGTTGGAAGCCGTGATAAACAAGGGATAGTTACCTGCCGAGGTGGGTATTCCATTTAACAGCCCGGTTACCGGATTGAACGACAAGCCCGCCGGCAATACGCCGGAAAAAGCCAGCGTTGGGGTTGGATTGCCAGTCGCGACAACGACAAAACTACCTGGGGCTCCGACAGTAAAGGTGGCACCGAGGGCGCTGGTGATGGCCGGTGCTGTCGTTGCCCCGGCGACCACGACCAACGTAAACGCCTGGGTTACGCTTGTTCCGCTTGTTCCATTGGAGGCCGTAATGACCAATGGGAACGATCCTGCGGCGGCGGGGGTTCCTCTTAGCAGACCCGTTGCCGGGTCGAACCATACGCCTGGGGGTAGAGCGCCGGATATCGACAGAGTCGGGGTTGGAGTACCCGTGGCAAGAACGACAAAGTTATTTACTGCACCGACGGTGAAGTCCGTGGTGCTCGCGCTGATGATGTTAGGTGCCGTCGATGCAACTTCCGCTACGACCAGCGTGAATGACTGCGTGGTTATCCCAGCGCTGTTTGAGGCCCTGATCAACAAAGGAAACGTCCCTACCAAGGTGGGCATTCCGCTCAATACTCCAGTAGTAGGATTGAAGGACAGGTCTGCCGGCAGTCCCTGTATCAAGGACAGTCTCGGCGGCGGAGTACCCGTGGCGGAAACCAGAAAGCTGTTCGCGATGCCAGCCGCAAAGATGGCGCCGTTGGCGCTGGTGAAAACGGGTGCTGAACTGGACGAGCCACTGCGGACAAAGTTGAAGTTGGCGGCCAATGGTACCGAAGAGGTCGGGAGCTCTCCGCCACAAGTCAAGTCCCCACCATCGACCGTCGCGCTGGCAAAAAAAGGGTCCAAACTGATTTGATAAGCATCGCCAGTTGCCGTGGCCTGTGGCGCGAACTCCAAGGTCGCGATCAGCTGATTAACCGCTGGTGTCACCGGCCGATTGGTGTCCGTGCCGGCACCCAAGTCGCCGCTTGCAGTCCGATTGATCGGCAATGGAAAGGAAATATTTACCGAGTTTGAAAAATTGTAGGCAGGCGCCATGGCGCGTGAAGCAATGTTGAGCTTGCCGTTCTCCGCCGCATTCCCCGCCACGAACCGGTAGCTGGTGCCACACAAGTGTTCGGACGTGCTTGAGACACACAGGGAGACCGGTATCCCTGGTCCGGCTGACGAGAAATTGGCGGAGTTGCCTCCATTGCAGTCGGCGCCCGCTGAAAGGAACACCGTCACCGTCGCGTGCGCCGGCGTCATTGCCGCGCCCATAGCCAAGGTCAGTGCCGCGAGAAACCATCGTACTTTTGTCATTGTCGCCATCTCTATTGTCAATCTTGATCTTGGGACAACAGAGTGCACGAACCTCGTGGCATTCAAATGCCGTCTCATTGGGGCCTTCGCGGACATTGTACACGAGGGCTTTGAGGGTCGTACCTTGGAGACCTGCGACCAGCCATAGGGAAGTCACGGCGTGACCAGAGGCAATTGCAGTTGCGTGATGTGGATCGTCACGGCAAGGCTGTTGCCGGTTTAGAACGGCTGCCGCACGATGCTCTTGGTCTGCGTGATGCCATTGACCGTGTAGGTCATGGTCGCGTTGTTCTGGTCGGTGAAATTCAATGTCATCGTACCGACCTTGGTGGCGATGAACTGTGCCGGGTTGTAGGTGACGCCCAGCCACGCCGACGATACCGTCGTGTAGATGTCGCCGGTAAACGAGGTGCCGTTCCAGGTGCCGCCGGGCACGGTGAAAAAGGTCGTGCGACCGATTGCGTCGTAGGTGTACCAGACAGGGAACAGCATCCGGTCCTGCTGCGCGATGTTCATGCCCCAGCCGTCCTCCTGCGTGCCCGCCCACCAGAGGTCATTGACGATGGCGCGCGGCTGGCCGGAGTTGGCGGCAAAAACTTGCCGCCGGATGGACTTGGTGCCGTTGATGCCGTTGATGGTAAAGGTCAGGGTGGCCGTGCTGTTGGAAAGATAGGTGACGGTCGCGCTGCCGACCGGTGAACCCGGCACGAACTGCGCGCGGTTGTAGTTGCTGAACGGCGATGAGGTCGGTTGATAGAGCGCACCGGTGAACGCCGTCTGGTTTGCGTTCCAGCTGCCGCCGGGCATGACGTACCACAGCGGCCTGCCGGCGTTGTCGTAGGCAAAAATCACGTTGAACTGGAGCAGGCCGTGCTGAGTGATGGACATGCCCCAGCCATCCTCGCTGGACCCCACCCACCACATATCGGTGTAGTCGGCAACGCCTGACGCGCCTGACGCGACTGATGTGACAAACGGGATATCAATGCTGGCGAGCTCGCTGGTCCTGCCCGACGGATGGTTGGGCGGATAGGTGTAGGTGATCACGATTTGTCGGTTGCCCGATGCCGGCGCTGTCGGTGCCGTGAGAGTACAGGTGGCGATGGCGGCATCGGTGGCGTCCGCGAGCAGCGACACGGAACGTTGTGCGCAGCCGGCCGGCGCGACGCCATTTTCGGCGAACGTCACGGTTCCGGCCGGGGACAGCATCCGCACCAGCGTCGTGAGCGTCAGATCGCGTCCCGCGAAAGCCGGCAGGAGTGGATTCACCGACGTGGACAGCGTGGCGACGTTTGACGCGCCGGTGGGCGCCGGCACGATGGCAAAACTGTGTGTTACCGGCAGCGCGGGATTGTAATTGGCGTTGCCCGCCTGATTGGCGTTGACGTTGCAGATGCCCACCGCGATCATCGTCAACGCTGCGCCATTGACCGTGCAGACCAGTGGCGTACTCGAGCTGAATACCACCGTGAGGCCCGATGTTGAGGTTGCGGTCAAGGCAATCGGTGAGGGGCTAAACGTCTGTGCCGCCGGCCCGGCAAAGCTGATGGTCTGGTTCGCGGCGGCCGGCCCCGACGAACTGGTCACCACCAGGGTGAACATCTGCGAGGTGGTGGCGCCATTGGAAGCGGTGATGACCAGCGGGTAACTGCCGGGCGTGGTGGGTACGCCGCTTATCAGGCCCGATGCCGCGTTAAACGAAATGCCCGGCGGCAGCGTGCCGGTCAATGCAAACGTCGGCGTCGGGCTCCCGCTGGCGGTGACGATAAAACTGCCTGGGATGCCGACCGTAAAATTGGTGGTGGGCACGCTGGTAAAGGCTGGCGCGGTATTGCCGGCGCCACTTCGGGTAAAGACAAAACTGGCGGCCAATGGCGCGGAAAGCGTCGGCATCGCGCCGCCACAGGAATTGTCCTGATCGACCACCGCCATGGAAAATGTCGGGTCGAGGCTGATCTGGTAGGAGCTGTTGGTGGCGGTGACTTGCGGCGCGATCTCGAATGTGGCGACGAGTTGATTGGCGGCCGCCGCGACCGGCAGGTTGTCAGGCGTGAGAGATCCCAGGTCACCGCTTGCCGGCGTGTTGATTGCCACCGGAAACGAGATCGCCGCGACATTTGAGAAATTGAATGCCGGCGCCAGGTTGCGAGCCGTGATAATGAACCGGCTGTTTTCATTGGCGTTGGCGGGGAGGAATCGGTAGCTGGTGCCGCATACGCGCTCCGTCGTGGCTGAGACGCACATGGATACCTGCAATGCCGGGCCGCCGGGCGTGAAGTTGGCGGAGTTGGCGCCATTGCAGCTGGCCCCTGCGGACAGAAAGGCCGTCACGGTTGCGTGAGCGTAGGGCGCCAGCGCGAACCACGCCAGAACCAGTACAGCCTGAATGTATCGTGCCTTCAACATATTGTTGCGTGCCCGGTCAGAGATTGTCCTCATGCAATTGTAGACGTTAGGCGCGCGGCGATCACACTGGGCGACGAATGGTATGCAGATGGCGGGTTTTCCACTGCGCAGAGAAACTCGGGGAGATGAAGGTCAGTTGAAGCGATAGGCATCCATCGCCAGCGCGGACCCTTCGAAACCATCAAACATGCGAACCGGTTCCGCCGCCTCGCCGGCCGCGCCGAGGGCCACAAACAACGGCATGAAATGTTCTTCGGTCGGGTGCGCACGGACCGCGTCCGGCGCCTCCTGGCGATAGCGGGTCAGCGCATCGAGATCGTGCGCGGCCAGGTGATCGAAGACCCAGCTCTGGAACGCTTGCGCATAGGGCGCGTGGGCGCTTTGTCCGCGTGAATTCATCCAGTCGCGCAGGTTATGGGTGAGGTGCCCGGAGCCGACGATCAGCACGCCTTCCTCGCGCAGCGGCGCCAGCGCGCGACCGACATCATGGTGATGACGCGGGTTCATCGCCGGCTGAACCGACAGTTGCACCACCGGCACATCGGCATCGGGGTACATTTTCAGCAGCGGCACCCAGGTGCCGTGATCGAGGCCGCGACAGCCATCGATGCCGGCGGTGAAGCCCGCCGACTTCAACAGCGCCTGCGCCCGGGCCGCGACATCCGGCGCGCCCGGCGCGGGGTAGACGATCTTATAGAGTGCGTCGGGAAAGCCGCCAAAATCGTAAATCATCGATGGTTTGGCGTTCCCGGACAGCATCGGCAGGTTGCTTTCCCAGTGCGCGGTCACCACCAGTACCGCCGCCGGTCTGGGGAGTTGTTTTGCCAATGCCGCCCACACCTCGCCGGCCTTGCCCGCGTTGATCGCATGCATGGGGGAGCCGTGCGAGAGGAATAATGTGGGTAGCTTTTGCACGATGTGTGTCCGCTGAAAGTTGTGGTGTCTTACGGTCAATCCGGAAGCAATGTTCAATCCCTGGCATCCCCGCCTGCGCGAGGATGCCGGCGTTGACTATTTGATCAATCCTTCGGCCTTCAGTGCTTCCTGCACCTTCGGCCGCGAACTCACCCGTGCCTGATAGGCAGCAAGGGCCGGCCAGCGGGCAAGGTCGATTCCCACCCACTGACACCAGTTAAGGACCGTGAAGAGATAGCCATCAGCCACCGTAAAGGTCTCGCCCATCAGGTAACTCTTGCCTTGCAGCTGCGTCGACAGCCAGTCGAAACGCTTGCCCAGCTTGTCCTTGAACCCCTGCTTCACGTCAGGCGCAAGGGTCGCATCGAACAGCGGGCTGAAGCCTTTGTGGATTTCGGAGGTGATGAAGTTTAGCCACTCCTGCAGGCGATATCGCTCCATCGACCCGGCCTTTGGCGCGAGGCCGGAGTCGGGCCGCTGATCGGCGATGTATTGAACGATGGCCGGACCTTCGGTCAGGACCTGGCCATTGTCGAGTTCAAGTGCCGGCACATAGCCCTTGCCGTTGATGGCCCAATAGTCGCCGCCGCCGACCAATTCCTTGGTTTTGGTATCGACGCGCTGCGTGTCGAAGGAGAGTCCGGCTTCAAGCAGGGCGATGCGCGGAGACAGCGAGCATGCGCCGGGAGAGAAATAGAGTTTCATTTATTACCTTTCGCAAAGAGAACGGTGGATGGCGTGGTACAGCAGAATCAGGTGTTGCGCGCGCCGGTGAGCGCGAGTTTGCCATCGCCCAGCAGGCCGACGGCGATGGCGGCTATCGACAGAAACGCCGGATATTCCCAGCCGCCGTTGGGGGCCGTGAATAGCCAGCCGTTACCGGCGTGCACCCAGGTGGCGCCAAGCAGCACCGGTACCAGCGCCAGCGCGACCCAGCGCGCATGGACGCCGCCGAGAATCAGCAATCCGCCGATCAATTCCACGGCAAACGTGACATACGCCAGCACGCCGGGCAGGCCGAGCGACTGGAAGAACTGCACCGTGCCGGGCAGCGTGAAGACCAGGTATTTCAGCAACGCGTGAGCGATGAACATCAGGCCGAGGCTGACGCGCAGCAGCGTGGCGGCATAGGGTGCGGTACGGGTATCGATCATGGTGAGCTCCAGAAATGTGATGTTGACGCTTGCATTATGATGCTTGCGAAATTCGGGATAAAGAGGTCAAATTGCAATTAATTGTCCCGAAAACAGGAATAATCAAGATATGCCTGTTGATCGTTTCCAGGCCATGAACGTGTTTGTGAAGGTGGTCGAACAGGGCAGTTTTGCGCGTGCCGCCGGGCGCATGGACATGTCCACGTCGGCGGTATCCCGCCACGTCGCCGACCTGGAGGCGCACCTCGATACCCGGCTGCTGAATCGCACCACCCGGCGTATTTCGCTCACCGAAAGTGGACAGGCGTTCTATGAACGCAGCCTGCAACTGCTGGCCGATCTGGAAGAGGCCGAGGCCGTTGCCACCAGCAGCACCGCCAAGCCGCGCGGCACCATCCGGCTGACCTGCTCGATCAACTTCGGCGTGAAACACCTGGCGCCGGCCATCGGCAGTTACCAGTCACGCTTTCCGGAGGTGCTGTTCGATGTGTCGGTGTCGGATCGCTTCGTCGACCTGGTCGAAGAGGGTCTCGATCTCGCCATTCGCATCGGCGACATCGGCAACCCGCTGCTGATCGCGCGCAAGATCGGTGACATGCGCCTGGTGAGCTGCGCGTCGCCTGAGTACCTGAAACGGCATGGCACGCCGCGCCGGCCCGAAGACCTTGTCCGCCACAATTGCCTGACGTATGAATATGCGCCGGTGCGCAACCAGTGGCCGTTCCGCGACAAGGATGGATCCGACCTAAAAGTGCGCATCGCCGGCAGCGTGCATGGCAACAACGGCGAAATCCTCGCGGCCATTGCGGCAGAGGGCGTGGGCATCGCCTTCGAGCCAGATTTCATTGTCAGCCCGATGATAAAGTCCGGCCGGCTGGTCCCGATCCTGAAAGGTTTTCAACCGCCGCCCTACCCGATCTATGCGATCTATCCCAGTCGGCGCCATCTCTCCGCGAAGGTACGTTCGTTCGTCGATTTTCTGGTGGAGCGATTTGCCGACAAACGCGACTGGAGTTAGCGTTGACACGGGGAGTGGCAAGACCGCGGCATGGGCGCGACACCTTCTTTCCTCATACTGCGGGACAAATGCCGCCTAGCGCTTCAGTTGCTCCCCCTTGGCCGACACGGCCGTCAAAATCCCCTGCAGAATCGCTTGTGGCGCCGGCGGGCAACCCGGTACCGAGACGTCGACCGGAATGACATTGGCGACCGCCCCGCAACTGGCATAGCTCTCACCGAACACGCCGCCATTGCAGCCGCATTCGCCGACCGCAACCACCAGTTTGGGGCCCGGCGTCGCGTCATAGGCAATCTTCAGGGCCCGCTCCATGTGGCGCGACACCGGGCCGGTTACCAGCAGCATATCGGCGTGACGCGGGCTCGCCACAAACTTGATCCCCAGGCCTTCGAGGTTGTAGTAGGGGTTGTTGAGCGCATGAATTTCGATCTCGCAGCCGTTGCAGGATCCGGCGTCGATCTGGCGGATGGCCAGCGCACGCCCAAGCGTTTCCAGGAGTTGCCGCTGGATTGACTCGAGGTGCATGTTGCCGGCCTCGCGAAACTCTTCCCGCGGCGAGGGCACGGGTTCGCTCACCATGCCGGTGCGAAGGATCTTGAGAATGATCGGAATCATGAATCCTGCCCGCTGTAGCTCAGGTTGAAGGACTTATTGATCAGTGGAAAATCGGGCACGATATTGTCCATCACGGCATGCTCCAGCACCGGCCAGTTTTGCCACGAGGGGTCGTGGGCATGCCCGCGGCGGATCATGCCGTCCTCGCCGGCTTCAATGGCGACCAGTACCTCGCCGCGCCAGCCTTCCACCCAGCCGATGCCCATGGCGCCCGGCTGCGGCGCCGGCAGTTCGATGCGCAATTCGCCCGCCGGCAGCTTGTGCAGGATCAGGCGTATCAATCGCAGCGACTCGAACAATTCATCGAAACGCACCGATACCCGCGCCGCCACATCGCCGCCACGCTGGGTGGCCACGATGACACCGAGCTCATCGTACGGCGCGGCGGGGTGCGCTACCCGCAGGTCGCGGGCCTGCCCGCTGGCGCGCGCGGCAAGGCCGGTGAGGCCGAGTTTCATCGCCAGTTGCGGGGTCACGCGGCCGGCGGTGATGAACCGGTCCTGGAGGCCCGCGTGTTCGTCATAAATATGGCGCAGCGCATGCACTTCCTTTTCAAGGTCATAAGCCAGCCGGGCGAGCCGCTCCGCCTCTTCCGAGGAGAGATCGCGCGCGACCCCGCCGGGCACAATGCAGTCCATCATGAAGCGGTGACCGAAGGCACCGCCCGCCCAGCGCAACCAGTCTTCCTTGAGGCGCATGAATTGCGACAGGCCGAAGGCAAGTGCCGCATCGTTGCCGAGTGCGCCCAGGTCACCCAGATGATTGGCGATACGCTCGCGTTCCAGCATGAGGGCGCGCAGCCAGGTCGCGCGCGGCGGCGGCGCAATGGCCAACAGCGACTCGGCCGCCTGCGCGTAGGCCCACGCATAGGCCACGGTCGAATCGCCGGATACGCGGCCGGCGAGCCGGCCGCCGTCGGCCACACGGAAACTCTCGAAACGCTTGTCGATGCCCTTGTGGGTGTAGCCAAGGCGCTGCTCGAGCCGCAATACTTTTTCACCGACGATGGAGAAGCGAAAATGGCCGGGCTCGATGATGCCGGCGTGAATCGGGCCTACCGGAATCTCGTGGACGCCGTCGCCCGCGACGCGCACAAACGGGTAGTTTTCCTGCGGGTTGTCGAACCGTTGCGAAGCGTCGAAATCACGCCGCAGGGGAAAAACGCCTTCCGGCCACGCGCCGTGGCGCAGCCACGGGCGGGGATCGTTGGCATCGGTGGCGACGATGCCGAGCAGGTCGGCGATGGCGCGTTGCATGCGGGCGGCGACCGGGAACATGCCGGCAAGCTCCGGATAGCAGGGCGCGTCGGTGGGAGAAGCCTGGGCGATCGGCAGCGCAATGACCGCGAGCCCGGCATCGACGGCGTACGCGGCAAACATGACAAAGGTGCCGTCGCGGTCGCGATTGTCCGCGCCCCACAACGCCACCAGTTTTCGGCCGGACTCGTGGACGACGCGGGCGGCTTCGTTCCAGTTGGCGCTGTCGACACGCGCAATGGCCGCCGGCACCGCGCCGGGCAGCGCCTGGAAATGGAGGGAAAGTCCGGGAATGCGCACGTTCGTCAGCCGATCAGCTTCGCCGCCTGTTCGTACCAGCGGGCGAGATAAGGGGGAATGTACAGGCCCAGCATCAGGCCCAGGCCGATATGAATGAATACCGGCACCAGCGCCGGCTGGTGCGCGAGCGGCTTGACGTTGGTGTCGCCGAACACCATCGGCTGTACCTTGCCGAACACGGCGGCGAAGGCGACGCCGAGTGATATCAGCAGGAAGGGTGTTGCCCAGGCGTGCTCGCGCATGGCGGTGGTGAGAATCAGGAACTCGCTGGCGAACACGCCGAACGGCGGCATGCCGAGGATGGCGAGGCTGCCGAGCAGCAGGCCCCAGCCGATGGCCGGGCTTTGCGCCATCAGGCCGCGGATGTCCTCCATCGTCTGCGTACCCGCCTTTTGCGTCGCATGGCCGACGGCAAAGAAGATCGCCGACTTGATCAGCGAATGAACGGTCATGTGCAGCAATCCGGCGAAATTGGCGATCGGCCCGCCCATGCCAAAGGCAAACGCCATCAGGCCCATGTGTTCGATGGACGAATACGCGAACATGCGCTTCACGTCTTTCTGGCGCGACAGGAAGAACGCGGCCACCACCACCGACAGCAGGCCGAAGGCCATCATCATGTTCCCGGCAAAGTGGGTTTCCAGCGCGCCATCGGTCAGCACTTTCATGCGAATCAGGCAATAGAGCGCGACGTTCAGCAGCAGTCCGGACAGCACCGCCGAGATCGGCGTCGGCCCCTCGGCATGCGCATCGGGCAGCCAGTTATGCAGCGGCACCAGGCCGACCTTGGTGCCGTAGCCTACCAGCAGGAAGACGAAGGCGAGCGAGAGAATCGCCGGCTCGAGTTGTGACTTGACCACATTCAGGTGCGTCCACAACAGGGCATTGCCTTCAGCGCCCAGCACGCGCTCCGCGGCGAAATACAGCAGGATGGTGCCGAACAGCGCCTGGGCGATGCCGACGCCGCAGAGGATGAAATATTTCCACGCCGCCTCCAGGCTCGCGGCGGTGCGATAGACCGATACCAGCAGCACGGTGGCCAGCGTCGCGGCTTCCATCGCCACCCACAGGATGCCCATGTTGTTGGTGGTGAGCGCGACCAGCATGGTGAAATTGAACGCCTGGTACATGCTGTGATAGAGGCGCATCCGTCCCGGCGTCATGCGCCCGTGATCGCGCTCGATGCGCATGTACGGCCGCGAAAACAGCGAGGTGGTGAAACCGACGAACGCCGTCAGCGCCACCAGAAAGACATTCAGCGGATCAACGAAGAATTGCTCGTCGAGCAGCACCACCGCGCCGCCGGAAATGATTTCGGCGGTGAGCCACGCCGATACGGCGAAGGTGCCGAAGCTGAAGGCGACGTTGATTTCCGGCGCGCGCTCATCGGCGCCCCACCACGCCAGCACCAGGCTGCCGGCCAGCGGACTGATGAACAGCAGCAGCAGCGGGGCAAGCGCGTCCATCAATCTTCCTTGAGCTTTTCGAGGTGATGGATATCGAGCGAGTCGAACTGCTCGCGGATCTGAAACATGAATACGCCGAGGATGACCATGCCGACCAGCACGTCGAGGGCGATGCCGAGTTCGACCACCATCGGCATGCCGTAGGTGGCGCTGGTGGCGGCAAAGAACAGGCCGTTCTCCATGGCGAGAAATCCGATCACCTGCGGCACGGCCTTGGAGCGCGTGATCATCATCAGGAACGAAAGCAGCACGCAGGCCAGCGCGATGCCGAGCGTGCCGCGCGCGACCGACGATGAGAAATGCGAAATCGGCAGGGCGAGGTTAAAGGCAAATACCACCAGCCCGATGCCGACCAGCATCATGGTCGGGATATTGATCAGCGTCTCGATGTCCCATTTCACGTTCAGGCGCCGGATCAGGCGATGGAGAATGTACGGCAGCACGATGACCTTGAGGACGAAAGTGATCGCGGCCGAATACAGCAGGTGCTTCTGGCCGGTCGCGAACGCCACCGTCAGCGTCGAGCCGACCAGTGCCAGGCCCTGCAGCGCGAACAGGTTGATCAGCGACAGGATGCGCCGCTGCGAGAGCATGGCGAAGGCAATCAGCAGCAGGATGGCGGCGAACAGGTTGACGATCTGGCCGGTCATCGCGCTCATGTCAGGCTCCCAGCAGCAAATGCACCAGCAAGGCGAGCACGCCGAGCAGGAATGCGGTGGCAAGGAATTCCGGCGCGCGGAAAATGCGCATCTTCGCCGACACGGTCTCGATCAGCGCCAGCAGAAAGCCGCCGATGGCGAGTTTTCCCAGCAGTACCGGTAACGCGAACAGCAAGGCGACATGGTCGCTCGCCGCCGCCACGCCCCATGGAAAGAACAAAGCCAGGCCTGCACAGGAATAGGCAAACAGCTTGAGCGCGGCCGCCCATTCGATGAGCGCGAGGTGGCGGCCCGAATATTCGAGGATGAGCGCCTCGTGGATCATGGTCAGCTCAAGGTGCGTGGCCGGGTTGTCGATCGGCACGCGCGCGTTTTCGGCCAGCGACACCATGGTAAAGGCGACGCCGGCGAAGGCCAGGCTGGGCAGGATGGTGAATTCGCTGCCGGACAGATGGCTGACGATGGTTGCCAGCGAGGTGGAACTGGCGATCAGCGAAATGGTGAACAGCACCATCAGCAGTGCCGGTTCGGCGAGAAAGCCGACCAGCATTTCGCGCCGCGCCCCGAGGCTGCCGAAAGAGGTACCGATGTCCATGGCGGCGAGCGAAATGAACAGTCTTGCCAGGCCAAACAGTCCCACCAGGGCGATGGCGTCGGCCGCCGGCGCCAGCGGCAGGTTGGTGGAAATGGTCGGGATGATGGCGCACGCAAGCAGCATGCAGCCGAACACGACGTAGGGGGCGGTGCGGAAAATCGGCCCCGCGTTGTGGGCGATGACCGGCTCTTTCAGGAACAGCTTGTGCAGCAGGAAGAATGGCTGCCACAGGGGTGGCGCGCGCCGGTTCTGCAGCCAGGCGCGGCACATGTTGACCCAGCCCATGAGCAGCGGCGCGGCTACCAGCGCCAACAGCATTTCGGTCAGCTGCGCGAGGATGCCTTCGATATTCATGTGCGCGCGCCGGTCATGCCTGGGTGAAGAACAACAACGCGATGAGGGTGACAAAACTGTACAGCAGGTAAATCGAGATACGGCCCTGCTGCAGCTTGCCGATGACCCGCGAAATCGACTCGGTCACCGTGGCGATGCGTTGATAAACCCATTGCCAGAGCGGATCCTCGACGGTCACCTTGTAAAGCGGGGCGCGATCGAAAGGCGTCGGCAATTGCCGCGTCATGCGGAAGAAGGGCTCGAAGATCTGCCGGATCGGCTGGCCGAAGCCTTCGGCCGAATCCTGCATGCGCGCGGTCTGCAGCGGAAAGCCGCAATCCCAGGCGTTGGCGCGGCGGATGCGCGCGTGATACAGGCGATGAACCAGCACGATGGTTAGCAGCACCACGATGGCCGTCACCAGCAGGAAGATCAACGGGCTGTACGATGCCCGTTCCGGGGATACCGGCGCCAGCAGCAGCCAGTTGCCGATGCGCCCGCTCTGCGCCAGGCCCTGGCCCAGCAACTGCACGGCGACCGGATCGATCACTTCAATCACGGTGACCGGAAACACGCCCAGCAGTACACAGCCTGCCGCCAGCCACAGCAGGCCGATGCGCTCCAGGGTGCCCGCATCGTGCGCGTGTGTCAGCTTCTCTTCGCGGGGCTGGCCGAGAAAGATGATGCCGAAGAATTTCACCATCACGTAGCCGGCCAGTGCCGCCACCAGCATCACGCCGGCCGCAAAAATCGGCACCAGCATGCTCAGGTAAGGGTTCGGAATGGTGCTGGTGGTGAGCAGGCTCTGCAACAGCAGCCACTCCGAGACAAACCCGTTCAGCGGCGGCAAACCGGCGCTGGCGATGATGCCGATCAGCATGACCCAGCCCACCCACGGCATGAAGCGCATCAGGCCTCCCAACTTGCCTAGACTGCGCTCGCCCGTGGCGTGCAGCACCGCGCCGGTTCCCAGGAACAGCAGGCTCTTGAACACGGCGTGATTGATGGCGTGATACAAGAGCGCGATCAATGCGAGCGCGGCCAGCGCCGGCATCTTGTAGGCGGCAAATATCAATGTCAGCCCGAGCGCCACGACCAGCAGGCCGATGTTTTCGATCGACGAATACGCAAGCAGGCGCTTCATGTCGGTCTGCACGGCCGCGAACACGGCGCCGAACATGGCCGTCAGCAGCCCCAGCGACAACGCGACCACGCCCCACCACCACAATGGCGAAGGGAGGAGATCGAGGCTTACCCGCAGCAGGCCGTAAATGGCCGTCTTCAGCATCACGCCGCTCATCAGCGCCGAGACCGGGGAGGGGGCGGCGGGATGCGCCTCGGGCAGCCAGATGTGCAGGGGGAGAATGCCGGCCTTGGCGCCAAAGCCGAACAGTCCCAGCAGAAACGCCGCCGACGCCCAGAATGGCGAGAGCGATTGCGCACGCATATTGGCGAAGGTGTAGTCACCGGTGTTGGCCTGCAATACGCCGAAGCACAGCAGGATGGCAATCGCGCCGATATGGGCAATCAGAATGTACAGGAACCCCGCGCGGCGGATTTCCGCGATGCGATGATTGGTCGTGACCAGGAAAAAGGAGGACAGCGCCATGGTTTCCCACATCACCATGAACACGTAGGCGTCATCGGCCATCAGTACCATGACCATGCTGGCCAGGAACACGTGATATTCGAGGCAGAGCAGTCCGGGCGGTGTCCCTTCCGCGCGACGAAAGTAACCGGCCGCAAAAATCGAGATACCCGCGCTGGCGGCGCCGAGAAGCATGACAAAAAATGCCGCCAACGGATCGAGGCGAAGGTGAAACGGCAGGTCCGGCAAGCCAATCGGCAGCACCGCGATTTGCGGATTCTGGACGACGGCGGTGAGGCCGACGGCCGTCAGCACGATGCTGAACAGGCTGGACAGGGGAAACAGCACCCGCGCCACCACGCGAAAATTTCTCAGGAACAACAGGCCCGCCACGCCGAGTATCAGCCAAGCTGCCACGACCAGGAGCACCCAGTCCAGGGAAAGCAGCGAGCCGGTGGAAAAAATCATCGGGTTGGTGAAGGCGATTCGAATGGATGTTACGGCGACGGCGTTTTTATTATAGTGTCCGCGGGCGGCGGCGACCGGTTGAAGTGTTGATTTTTATTCCGCGCGCACCGGCGAAGTGATCCGCGCATCGCGAAAAAGGCATCACGACCCGGCATCGTGTCGGCGCATGCGCCGTTAGACGACCTCCACCGCCGCATCAAAAAAATAGCCGGCACCGCGCTCGGTACGGATCAGTTTCGGCTCGTTGGGGTCGGCCTCGATCTTGCGCCGCAAGCGCAGGATCTGCACGTCGATGGAACGGTCGTATATGTCGTCGTGGAGGCGGCTGCCCTCCAGCAACTGGTCGCGGGACAGCACGCGCGCGGGCGCCTTCAGGAAGCTGATCAGCAGGGCGAATTCGCCATTGGTCAGGTCGATGCGCTCGCCCTTCGGAGAAAGCAGGCGACGACTGCCGGTGGAGAGCTCCCAGCCGGCAAAGCGGTAGGTACGCAGTTCCGATTCACGGCGGACCGCGGTGCCGCCGTCGGCATCACGCGGGCCGTAGCGTCGCAGCACCGCCTTGATGCGCGCCAGCAGTTCGCGCGGACTGAATGGCTTGACAAGATAATCATCCGCACCCAACTCCAGCCCCAGCACGCGGTCCACTTCATGGCCCTGCCCGGTCAGCATGATGATCGGCACGTTTGATGTCCGGCGGATGCCGCGCGCGACCGAAAAGCCGTCTTCGCCCGGCAGCTTCACATCCAGCAGGATGATATCGACCGGATCCGACCGCATGATCGTCTCGACATCGCGACCGTGTCCGGCGAGCGTGACGCGGTATCCGTTCTCGGCCAGATACTCCGAGATCAGATTGCGAACGGTTTCGTCATCATCGACTGCAAGTACATGTTGCACGGATGATTGCCCCAACGAGTCGATTTCTATTTATATGTGCAGCATACAATAGCTAACGTTAAATTCAAGCGTCGGCGTCACAATCAGCGGAATCTGTCCCCTGTGCAGCCGGGCGGATGCTGATGAGTCGCGGCCGCGGATGCCCGGCCGTGCCCGCACCGGCGGTTGCCTGACCGGCGCCGCCGGTGAATGATGATCAACTGTCCATACTGATCGTGCCGACCAACCTGGGGAGAAGTGATGCACGTTGCGCCCGAGACACCAGACCTGAGCAAATCCGGCTTGTCGCCACGGCGGCCGCTTTGGCAGGAGTGCGGGTGGATATTGGTGTTTGGCGTGATTTACGTCGCCCTGTTTGTGTTTGCAATTTCACTGCCGTTCCGCGCCGGCGAAGCAGCCTGCGTGTGGCCGGCAGATGGCCTGGCGGTTGGCGTGCTGATGCGTGTGCGTTATCGGCTGTGGCCGGCCTATTGCATGACGATTCTGCTGGCCAACGCGGCCGGTGGCCAGTTGAGCGGATTTGCGTTTTCGATGAGCGGGTTCACCGGCATGAATGTCTTGCAGCCGGCGCTCGCCGCCTGGCTGATGCGTCGATATTTCGACCTTCCCCGGCAGATCGACACCGTTCGGGGCGTCATGGTATTCACGCTGGTATCGCTCAGCGTGACCGTGCTGTCATCGCTGATGGGCGCGTCGGACGCCGGGCTCAGCGCGGGCCAGTCGTTCTGGCGCCAGTTCACGGCGCTGTTTGTTTCCGATTCGCTCGGCATCATCATCATGGCGCCGATGATCCTCGCGTGGTCGCGCGAAGGTCGCAGACATCTGCATGCCACGCTCGCGTCGCGTGAAATCGAGGCCGCGGTGGTGTGTGCCGGCCTCATCCTCTCGACCCATTTTGTGTTCAGCCAGGTGCCAGACAGCCGTGGCTGGGTGCCACAAATGCAGCACCTGACGACGCCTTTCCTGGTGTGGACCGCGTTGCGTTTCGGATTGCGCGGCTCAACCCTGGCGATTGCCGTATACGCGCTGATGACGCTCTGGTACACCGCCCACGGGACCGGGCCATTCACGGTGACACATGAGGACCCGCGCGGGACGGTACTGGCGCTGCAGGCCTATATCGGACTGCTCGGCGTGATGATTCTGGTCGGCGCGGCGCTGATGACCGAACGGCGCGATGCCTTTGCCGACAGCGACTCCTGGCGCACGCGTTTCGAGGCGGCGATCGAGGCCAGCGGGACGCTGGTGTTCGAAATTCACGCCGATACCGGGCACATTGACTGGGCGGGCGATACGCAAAAGGTCCTGGGCCTGTCCGCGCAAGCGCTGGGCACGACGCGCTTGTGGACCTCGCGCGTGCATGCCGATGATCGCGAGCGCTTGCTCGGCATCCGTCGCCAGCTGGTGACCGGCGCGCTCGCGGTCGTGACGCTCGAATACCGGGTCCGGCGGGGGGATGATCGCTATGTCCTGCTGGACGTGAGCGCTTATTCGGTGGACGCGCCGGCATCGGATCTGTCGTTGGGTCGCGCGCGCGACCGGCGCATCATCGGCTTCGTCAAAGACATCACGGACGCGCGGCGCGCCGAAGATGACCGCCGGCGCCTGGAGGCAGAACTTCGCCAGGCACAAAAGATGGAAGCGATTGGCCAGCTTGCCGGCGGGATCGCCCATGACTTCAACAACATCCTCGCCGCCGTCCTCGGCTACGGTGAAATGGCGCGCAATCGTCTCACCGCGCGCGCTGATCCCGACGCCACGCTGATGCGTCAGCTGGACACCATTTTGAAGGCCGGCGAGCGGGGGCGCAATCTGGTGTCGCAGATTCTCACCTTCAGCCGCAAGAACCCGGGGCAGGCGCAGCCGCTGAATCTGCATGAGATCCTCGAGGAGGTGGTCACCCTGATCCGCGGCTCGAGTCCGCACGAAATTCTTTACCGGTCGCCACCCGCCGGTGATCCACTCACGGTGGTAGGAAATGCGACGGAACTGCATCAGTTGTTCATGAACCTGGCGATCAATGGCCTGCAGGCGATGCCCGGCCGGGGAACCCTTGAAATCGATGTAGCACCCATCGCTTTGACGCATCCCTTGACGGTGGCGCAGGATCAGCTTCAGGCAGGGCCATACCTGCGTGTACGCGTGACGGATCACGGCTTGGGCATCGACACGCCGACACGCGAGCACATGTTCGAGCCGTTTTATACGACCAAGGCGGCCGGACGGGGCACCGGACTGGGCCTGTCGCTGGCCATGTCGGTGGCCAAATCGCATGGCGGCGGCATCGATGTCGACAGCGCGCCCGGATCCGGTGCGACGTTCTCGGTATATCTGCCCCTGGCAAGCGCCGCCGCGGTCGCCAGGGTGACGGCCGCGACGTCGGACAATCTGCCGCGCGGCCGCGACGAGTGTGTGCTGCTGGTCGACGACGAGCCCGGATTGCGCGAGCTGGCCGAAGAAATACTCGCCGGACTGGGTTACCAGACCGTCAGCTTTGGCAGCGGCACGGAAGCGCTGGCGGCGTTCGAGCGCGAGCCGTCACGTTTCGACGCGGTGGTGACGGACGAGGTCATGCCCGGGTTGACCGGCACGCAAATAGCCAGCCTGATCCACGCTCAGGTACCGGCGATGCCGATTATCATCATTACCGCCTTTGGTGGGCCGGGATTCGAACTGCGCGCACAGCAAGCCGGCGTCTTGTCGGTACTCAAGAAACCCTATCAGCG
>JBDTSU010000032.1:0-18306 GCA_039930965.1 Betaproteobacteria bacterium | reverse complement strand
CGGCGCGATAGGGCGAGCGCGCCGCCTGATGTTCATAGGACATCAGGATCAGTTCCTCGCCGGGTGCCGCGTGGGCCATGCTGACCCGGCAGGGGTAGCCCGTTGAGTCATCGGCATACACACGCTGCGCACCGCGCGCCGCGAGCGCGGCGTCGTCCAGATCAAAAAGGGTTTTGAACGGCTCGGCCGGGAGGCCGCTGATCCGGAAATTCATGACGCACTCCTGTGAACAAGTGCGTGAATTTTCCACGATGCCGCCGATCGGCGCGACCGGATTTCAGGCGGCAAATTCCGGCAGGCGCTACCGTCTAGGCGTCGATCTGGATGCCTTCGGCTTCGAGGACGCGCTTGACCGTCGGCCGCGAGGCCACGCGCTGCGCGTGCTTGCCCCACACCGGGTAGCGCTCTTTCATATTGATGCCGATCCGGTTGCCCCAGCGATAGAACACCAGCAGGTAGGGATCGCAGACAGTGTATTGGCCGCCCATCGCGAAGGTCTTGCCGGCGAGCATCTTGTCGATGTCGGCGAAATATTTTTCGAGCAAGGCGCGGCTGGTCGCCTTCACGTCTTCCCGCGCGGCCTCGCTGCCGGCATAACGCTCCGGCCGGAACACGCCGGCATAGGTGACATGGACGCACGAGGCGAGCCAGGCCATCAGCGACAGGGCTTCGGCCTGCTTCCAGGTCTCTTTCGGCCACAGGCCGCGTTCGGCATATCCGCCGCCGAGATAGGTCAGGATGGCCACGTTTTCGGTGAGGACCTTGCCATCCACGTTTAGCGCCGGCACCCGCGCGCGCGGATTGATGCGCAGGTAATCGGCCTTCTTGTGCTCGCCGTCTTTCAGCGAGACCAGTACGGGTTCGTAGGCAATACCGAGTTCTTCCAGCACGATGTGCGGCGCCAGCGAACAGGCGCCGGGGGAGTAGTAGAGCTTTATCATTATTCGAATTTCCGGGAACGGACGCGGCGACACAGTCGCCAGAACAGCTATAGTCTCGTAATCAATGAACTCGTGTCAAACCGGCTGCCGCCGGCCTTCTGCACCTCGGCGTAAAACTGGTCGATCAGGGTCGACATCGGCAGCTTGGCGCCGTTGCGCCTCGCCTCTTCCATGCAGATGCCCAGGTCTTTTCGCATCCAGTCGACGGCGAAACCGAAGTTGAATTCGCGCTTCAGCATGGTCCGGCCACGGTTTTCCATCTGCCAGGACTGGGCGGCGCCCTTGGAAATCACGTCCAGCACGAGGTTGCCATCCAGCCCCGCCTTTTCGGCGAAGGCGAGGCCTTCGGACAGGCCCTGGACCAGGCCGGCAATGCAGATCTGGTTGACCATTTTGGTCAGTTGCCCGGCGCCGGACGGGCCCATCAGGGTGGTGGCCTTGGCATAACTGTCGATCACCGGTTTGGCAGCGTCGAAAGCCGCCTGGTCGCCGCCGCACATGACGGTCAACTGGCCTTTTTCCGCCCCCGCCTGCCCGCCCGAGACCGGTGCGTCGATAAAGGCAATACCCTTCGCTTTCGCGATCGCGCATAGCTTGCGGGCGGCGTCGGCCGATGCGGTGGTGTGATCGACGAGAACGGTACCTGCCTTCATCGCCGCCAGCGCGGCCTGGCCGACGTCCAGCAGGTCGGTATCGTTGCCGACGCACATCATGACCATGTCGGAACCGGCGACAGCCTCGGCCACAGTCTTGCCGAACGCGCCGCCATGCTGCGCGACCCAGGCCCCGGCCTTGGCGGTTGTGCGGTTGTAGACGGTAACGTCATGCCCCTTGGCCTTGAGATGGCCGGCCATCGGATAGCCCATCACGCCGAGGCCGAGGAATGCGACTTTCATGCTGATGCTCCTTTTTTGTTCGAGGTCTGGAAAGAAAATTCTTGCCACAGATGAACACGGATAAAACCTTGACTCTCATCTGCGTTTATCCGTGTTCATCTGTGGCTATTAAGCCTTTGCATTCACCAAATTCGGCGGCGTCTTTCCACTCAGCGCCGCGAGCATATTCTCCACTGCCAGCATCGCCATGCGCATCCGCGTCGCGTACGTCGCACTGCCTATATGCGGCGTCAGCGCGACATTGTCCAGTTTCAGGAATTCGGCGTTCAATGCCGGTTCGCCTTCGAATACATCGATGCCGGCACCGGCGATGCGTTTTTCTTTCAATGCGGCAATCAGCGCGAGATCGTCGACCACGCCGCCGCGCGCGGTGTTGACCAGAATCGCGGTTGATTTCATCAACGCGATATCCCCGGCCTTGATGAGATGATGCGTGGCCGGCGAATACGGCACCATCACCACCACGAAATCGCTTTCGCGCAGGATGCCATCCTTGCTGGCATAGCTCACGTTGAGGCGGGCTTCCACATCCGGCTCAAGCCTGGTGCGATTGTGATAGCGCACCGTCATGTCAAATCCCGATGCGCGCCGCGCGATTGCCTGGCCGATGCGGCCCATGCCGATGATACCCAGTGATGCATGGTGAATGTCGGTGCCCAGCCACTGCTGCAGGGCAAAGCCTTTTTTCCATTCACCGTTGCGCAGGCGCCGCTCGGTTTCGGTGATGCGCCGCGCCGTCGCCATCAGCAGCGCAAAAGTGAGATCGGCGGTGGTGTCATCGAGGACGCCGGGCGTATTGGTAACCATCACGCCGCGTTTGCTGGCCTCGGGCACATCGATATTGTTGTAGCCCACGGCGATATTGCTCACTGCCTTCACCGAAGGACAGGCGTCGAAGAAGGCGGCATCAATTTTTTCGGTGAGGCACGCCACGACACCCGCGCAACCGACCGCCCGCATGCGCAACGCATCGGCAGTGAAGATGTCGTCGCTCGCGTTATGGTCCACTTCAAACTGTTGCGCAAGTGCCGCAACAACTTCCGGAAAGACCTGCCGGGTAATCAGAATTTTCGGTTTCATAGGCAGAATAGGACGCCAACGGGAGCAATGCCATGCACGCCAAGTTGCGCGGCGCGAAAAGCGTCCGCTTGAACGCGGCGAGTTATTCCGGCGCCAACGGCGTCCGGAATAACCCTACTTGTACAACAGATTCGGCAGCCACATGCCTATCTCCGGGAAGATGTAGAGCAGCGCCAGCGCCACAACCTGTATGCCCATGAACGGTATCATCCCCGCGAAAATCTGGTTCAGGGTCACATGCGGCGGCGACACACCTTTCAGATAGAACGCCGCCATCGCCACCGGCGGCGACAGGAATGCCGTCTGCAGGTTGAGCGCGACCAGCAAGCCGAAAAACAGCGGATCGACGTTGAACTTGACCAGCAGCGGAATAAAGATCGGCATGAAAATGACGATGATCTCGGTCCATTCCAGCGGCCAGCCGAGAATGAAGATAATGAATTGCGAGAGAAGCATGAACTGCACCGTGGTCAACCCCAGCGACAGCACCCAGGTCTCGATGATTTCCTGCCCGCCCAGCAACGCAAAGGCCGCCGAAAAAATCGATGAGCCGACGAACAGCCAGCACACCATCGCGCTGGTCTTAGCCGTCAGGAAGCATGACTCCTTGACAATGTTGCCGAGTTCCCTGGCCGTGGTCGTGACCGCGGTATCGGGTTTGGTATTGCGGGCATTCGCGTACCGATAGGCGCCAGCAAGAATGCAGCCGCCGAAGGCACCGACCGCGGCCGCCTCGGTCGGCGTGGCCAGGCCGAATACGATGGACCCCAGCACGGCGATGATCAGCACGGCCAGCGGAAAGAACGATGTCAACAGCATCTTGAAGATTTCCAGCCGCTCCCAGCTCATCAGCCAGTAGGTCAAGGCCAAAGCGGACATGCCGACGCCAAATACCACCCAGTACCAGATCGGCGCCGGGACGCGCTCGGCCGCGCCGGATGGGGCGGCAGCCGGTTTCGCGTCGGCGGCTTTGGCGGGGGTCGCCTTGGACGGTTCGGCAACCGCTTCCTTGGCAATTTCCGCCGGCGGCTCTTGCAGGCCGCCATCTTCCTTGGGCGGCTCCTGCAGTCCACCCAGCTCCTTGGGCGGCTCCTGCAATCCCGACGCGGCATCGCTGGACTTCTCGTCGAAACCGGATGAAACCGCGCCACCCGACTCGACCAACCCGGTCGTGTCCTCGATCGCGATCGGCGCCGTGGCCGAGGTGTACATCAGTCCCAGCAAAACGACGATCACGATGGCCGGAATCAGCGACACAAACAACTGGCCCACCACCGTGCGCTTTGCAAACGCCGACGACTTCAGGCCGCCGAACAAGCCGGCAACCGCATTTCCACCGAGGGGCGCCAGCGATTTGGCGAGCGGCGGCAGCGGCACCACGCGATCGACGGCGGCCAGCGGCGGCGCCAGATGCGGCTTCCACATCGCCAGGATGATCACGTAGCCTACATAAAGGCCGGCCAGCATGAGGCCCGGGAAAAACGCGCCCGCATACAGTTTGACGACCGACACGCCGGCGGTCGCACCGTAGACGATCAGCAGCACCGAGGGCGGGATCAGGATGCCCAGGCAGCCGCCTGCAGTGATGGCACCGGCGGAAAGCTTGACGTCATAGCCCGCGCGCAGCATGGCGGGCAGCGCCAGCAGGCCCATTAGCGTGACGACCGCGCCGACAATGCCCGTCGCGGTCGCGAAAATCGCGCAGGTGACGATGGTGGCCACCGCCAGCGACCCCGGGATGCGCGCCAACGCGAGGTGCAGGCTCTTGAACAGCTTCTCGATCAGCGCGGCACGTTCGACCAGGTAACCCATGAAGACGAACAGCGGAATGGCGATCAGCACATCGTTGGACATCACCGAATACGCGCGTTGCACCATCAGGTCCAGCGTTTGCCGCACCGCGAGGTCCGGATTCACGCTGCGATAGGCGAGCCAGGCGAAAAACACGCCCATGCCCATCAAGGTGAACGCAGTCGGAAAGCCGAGCATGATCATCACCACGATCAAGCCGAGCATGATCAAACCCAGATGGCCATTGGTGAGATGTCCCCACGGTGTCACCGACAGCAACACCGTGAGGATGATGGCCATCAGGCCAAAGCCGAACCAGAGTTCCTTGCGTATCGTCGGCAACTTCATTTGGCTTCCTCTTGTGCCACCACATATTTATCCAGGCTCGCGATGTCCGCGTCCTTGACGTGCACCATCTCTTTGAGTTTTTCGACGTCAACCTCTTCGACGTCCTCCACGCGCGACGGCCACTCGCCCTCTTGCAGGCAGACAATGCAGCGCAGGATTTCGACGATGCCCTGCACCAGCAGCATTGCGCCCGCCAGCGGGATGACGGTCTTGAAGTGGTAGAGCGGTGGGCCATCCGCCGTGATGCTGGAATGTTCGTGCATCGCCCAGCTCTCACCCGCGTAGACGTAGCCGGCCCAGCAAAGCGCGACGACGCCGGGAACAAAGAAGATGATGTACAGCACCAGATCAATGCTTGCCTGGGTACGCGGTTCAAAGAAACCGTAGAGCACATCGCCACGCACATGACCGGCCTTGGACAGGGTGTAGGCGCCCGCCATCATGAACATGGTGCCGTACATCATGATCATGGCGTCGAATGCCCAGGAGTGCGGACTGTCAAGGAAGTATCGCGAAAACACTTCCCAGGAGATCATGACCGTCAGCGCCAGCGCCAGCCACGAAAATGCCTGGCCGACGAAGGTGCTCACCCTGTCGACAAATAGAAATAGTTTTTGCATTTTTTCTGCTCAAAAAAATCAACCATCCGGACAAGGCCCGGATGGTTGAAGATTACCGCGAAAATCCCGTTAGGCTTTCTTGGGAGCAGCCGGTTTGGCTCCAAAGAAATGGTTCATGGCCATGCGACGGCCGATCACGGTGTCCTGTTCCCATTTCACGGCGCGCTCGGCAAAAGCCCTTTGCGATTCGGCGATCTCCTTGAACAGCGGATTTTCGGCCGATTTCTTGGCGACGATCGCATCCCACAGGGTGAGCTGTTCCTGCAGCACGGAATCGGGGGTCTTGTAGAACTTGACCTTGTCCTTGGTCTGCAGTTCGATATAGTCCTTGGAATAGCGATCAATCGCTTTCCAGGCCATGTCGGCGGAGGCCGCTTCCACCGCACCGGCGATGATCGCTTTCAGTTTCGACGGCAGCGCATCGTACTTCGGCTTGTTGAACGTGATCTCAAAGGTTTCCGCGCTCTGATGGTAGCTCTGCAGCATGCAGACTTTGGACACGTCGGCAAAGCCGAGCAGCCGGTCGGATGTCGCGTTATTGAACTCAGCCCCATCTAGCAGGCCACGGTCCATGGCGGGAACGATTTCGCCGCCGGGCAGTGCATTGACCGCCGCGCCCATTGCCGTGAACAAGTCAATCGCGAGGCCGTTGGTACGGAACTTCATGCCCTTGAAATCCGCCGTCTTGGTGATCGGCTTCTTGTACCAGCCGAGCGGCTGCGTGGCCATCGGGCCGTACAGGAAAGACACCACCGTGGTAATGCCGATGGAATTGTAGAGCTTGGCGAGCAGCTCCGTGCCGCCGCCATACTTGTGCCAGGAAAGCAGCATGTTGGCATCCATGCCGAATGCCGGGCCTGAATTCCATAGTGCGAGCGCATTCTGCCTGCCGTAGTTGTATCCGAGCACACCGTGGCCACCGTCAAGCGTGCCCTTCGCGACCGCGTCCAGCAGCCCGAACGCCGGCACCACCGATCCCGCCGGCAGCACTTCGATCTTCAGGTCGCCGCCGGTCATGTCGTTCACCTTCTTGGCGAAATCCTGGGCGTACTCGTGGAAAATATCCTTGGCCGGCCAGGTGCTCTGCCAGCGCATGCTGATCGGCCCGGTTTGCGCCGTGGCGATCATCGGGAAACCGGTGATGGCCGCGCCCGCTGCCGCGGCACCGCCGGCGAGGAATTTGCGGCGCGCCGGTTTGCTTTGTACAGACGTGTCTGTTGTTTTGAGTTCTTCAGTCATACAGCCTCCTAGAGTTGGGATTGTGGTGCGATGTGTTGAAACGACTTGCCTTGATTCCCAGTCCGCCCCGCGAGCGCCGATTTTTGATACCGCAGCTTGTCGCGATTTGCAGTCTTAGATGCTAGTCGCCCCCCATTCGATACGCAATAGGCCTAGATCAAAAAAGTGTCGCAACTGATTTCATACCAATCTGATTGTGCACCGCAGCATACGGATTGCGCCGCGAGATGCATGCGGCACATGTCCAGGCGGCCGCCAGCGCGGCGCATCAGCTGGCATAACAAACCGGACGGCGTGACCAGCGTGGCCGCGATCAACCTGATGACGATGATCCAAATCAGTTTTTTGTCCCTGTCATTTCGCCGACGACGCTGCTACAAGCGCAGCACGGACGGGAGATGCCCCGCGCCCCGGGAATCAGCGTCTGCCCGATCGGTCAGCGGCCACCGGGCGCCGTAATGCGCAATTTTTCGCGCACCTCCGCAAGAGACTCATGCCAGAACTTGTCAATCGGCTGGGCAATCAGGCACGGCACTTGCCGCGCCAGCGTCCTTCCCCGTTGGCCCTGTTGCCTCAGTTCGCCGAACTTCAAGGGCGCCACCATTGGGTAGAGCAGACGCGTAAACATGGCGGCGCGATCAAACGATGGACTGTAGTGTTGCCCGGCAACAAACGTCCAGACGCCGAGCTCGCCGGGAAGGCTCGCGTCAAACCCGAGCAGCACGTGAAATGCGTCGTGGAGGATCGGATACCGAACCGCAAGCACGTTGGTGGAAGCGAGTTCGTCCGCGGTCTCAGGCGATATCACCAAGGGCGTGAGGAAGTTTTCCTGCATGAAAAGCGCATAGGCGTGACCGAACGTGTCTGACTTCAGTTTGCGCAAAGTGTGCAAGTCGATAGTCGGAAACGGGTTAGCCAGTTGCCTGACTCGGCGATCAACGTCCGGGTAGGCGGGAGCACTGATCGCGGCCGCCTTGTATACGGCGGCATCGCCCACGCGTCCGGCGCGAAACGCGCGAATTGCCTTCAGGATGAGCTTGAGATTCATGTGCGGCGAAATGATCGGCGCGGGAGCATGACCGGTAAAGTGAGCCGAATATCCTGTGTCAAATGAACAGCCCAAGAACGCCATCTGGTGCGAAATTCCAGCCCCGCCAATGGCCGGGGGGCCCGCCAATGCATGCTTCTCAGCACATGTTCCGGTCTTGCTCAGTTACCCTTGCCATGGTGAATATCAAATTGGTTCAACAGTTGGCCAAACACAGCATGACGTTTGAAGGGTCTGCTGCGTTTGTCTTCCCACGGTCCCCGCAATGCGCAAAATGCAGGAAAACATATCAGTGACTTCATTGAAAAAAAGGGGGCCGCTTAAGCCCACCCAATAGGAAACTGCACCGGGAAATGTGCAGTCCTCCTCCTCAAGTCCTTCACCCCGTCTTGTGGAAATTCACTCGCCATGCGTAAGATACCAAAAAGAAGAACGGCGCGGACATCGGTGACATTTCAACACCATCCTGCGGGCGGGCACGTTGGTCTTCTCAATGACGCTGCGATCGCTTGCCAATATTGATATTTAACCCCAATTGGCACTTGCGCACCGATCAAAGCGACACCTGCGGATAAAAACGCGAGTGAATGCTGACTTGGGTTTGAGGGCACAATGAACGGAACTTGCATAAGCAACTATTGTCTCGCCTAGGCACGTCATCAATTTCCCCCGTCATGTCGACAGGGACTGGGAGGCCACGTGAAAGTCAGATATCTGATATACGCGATACTGCTCGCCCTCCCCCTCACATCAAGGGCGTCACAAAAGGTGAGTTGTTCGATTCACGCGATGACGCAGGCAACACCTGCCGAGCTGGCAAAGCTGGCCACGTTTGCCAGGAAGGATGCGGAAACAATCGCGCTTGCCAATCTCAACCGGAAACCCGGCGCGACAGTCAAGTCAGAACTGAAGGTGGAACGAGGCTGTCTCGTGTGGGCTTTCGATTTCAAGCGCGCGGAGAAAGCAGGATTCATCAAAGTACTGGTCGATGCCGGGGATGGCAGGTTTCTATCGGAGCGGATGGAAAGTCCGCAGCGGGAAGCCGCCGACCATGCAAAACACCACTGAATACCCCCTGCGATATCACAGGGTCCTCACGATTTTCATCCGGGCCGGCACAAGCTCATGCAGCGCTGATCCGCGAACTGATTTTTCCCCCGTGCGGCGCCCGCTCAACCTGGAAGGCGCATAAATCGGCAAATTATCAAAGCGCCACGACGTCGCAACCTGAAAACCGCAAACGTCACACAATCCCCGGAGCACATGATGTTACGCCAGCTCACCTGGAAATTTGCCCTGCCGATTCTGCTTATCCTGTCCCTGACGGCGTATGTCGCCGCTCCATATATCGACGGCATTTTGACCGGCTGGTTTCGCTCCGATGTCGAACTGCGGTCGCGGCTGGTCTTCAACTCGATGGAATATTCATTACTCAATCTGGCACGCGATTCCAAGCCCGCGAATCTCGCGCAATACTTGGAACGGCTGACAGCCGACGAACGGTTGCAGGCCATCGTTGTTTGCGCGCCTGACGGGACGCTGATTCAGCAGACTCCGGGCACACCCGAAACGGTCAAGTGCTCGACCGCGGCCCATCCCACCCGCAACATGACCATCGATGCCGCCGGCGGCCGGTTGCACGTGGCCCGCTTTGTCGCCGGGGCGGGCGGCGCGCAATCGCTGGAGGTGATTCTGGTGCACGACCTGAGTTTCATCGACCGCCGGCAAGTGAACGCGCGCGATTACATGGTGGCAGTCATTGCGATTGTCAGTTTGATTGCCATCGCCGTCGCCGTCGGCGTCGCATGGGTCATTTTGAAGCTGTGGATTCGCTCGCTGGTCGGCGATATCCGCAAGAAGACATTTCTCGGCGATATCACTTCGCAAACTGACGGCACCAACGAAGTCCTGACACAAGTGCGATCGGCACTGCGGGAACTGGAGACCGCGCAGCGCCTGGAAATAGACTATCGCGAAAACTGGACACCGGAAGCGCTCAAGCACCTCGTGCGTGAGCAACTGCAATCACCGGAAATGATCGTCGTATCCAATCGCGAACCGTATGTGCACAACCGTGCGGCCGACGGTTCGGTCAGCGTGAGCTACCCCGCTAGCGGAATGGTCACCGCGATCGAGCCGGTCATACGCGCCTGCGAAGGCCTCTGGTTGGCGCATGGCAGCGGTGCGGCGGATCGCGAGACCGTTGATGCAAAAGACCGGATCAAGGTGCCCCCGCATGCACCGGAATACACGCTCCAGCGCGTTTGGCTGAGCGATGCGGAGGAAGTCGGCTACTACTACGGCTATTCCAATGAAGGTTTGTGGTCACTTTGCCACCTCGCACATGTGCGTCCGATATTTCGCGACCACGACTGGATCCAGTACCAGGCCGTTAACGAGAAGTTTGCCGATGCGATCGCCCGTGCGGCCCGCTCGGCAAACCCGGTGATCCTCATTCAGGACTTTCACCTTGCCCTGTTGCCGCGGTTGATCCGGCAACGATTACCCGGGGCGACCATCGCGCTTTTCTGGCACATCCCATGGCCGAGCGCCGAGGCATTCGGTATCTGTCCGCAAAGGCAAGCTCTTCTGGAGGCGATGATCTCTGCCGATATCGTCGGTTTTCACACCCGCTATCACTGCCAGAATTTCCTGGCAACGGTAGATCGTTTTGCCGAAACCAATATCGACCATGAGCAAATGCGCATACGCGCGAGTGGGCATACATGCCAGGTTGCCCCCTATCCCATCTCCATCGAATGGCCGCCGGTGTGGATGAACAAAATCGCGCCGGTGCGCGACTGCCGCGACAACGTCGTCAAGCGACTGGGGCTTGGCAAGAAGGCATTCATCGGCGTCGGCGTCGAGCGCTGGGATTTTACCAAGGGCGTGCTGGAGCGATTCGAGGCGATCGAGTACCTGCTCGAGCGAACGCCGGAATTGATTGGCAAGCTGGTGTTCATCCAGATTGCCGCACCGACACGCAGCCGGCTGCCGGCGTACATGCGCTTGCAGGAAGAGACCCGCGCCGCGGCCGAAAGACTCAACAGCCGCTTTGGCCGCGACGACTGGAAGCCGCTCATACTACTTGATCGCCATCATGAACCGCAGGAGGTCTTTGAGTACCTTCGAGCGGGCGACTTTTGTGTGGTTAACAGTCTGCACGACGGGATGAATCTGGTTGCCAAGGAGTTTGTCGCGGCGCGTGACGATGAGCGCGGCGTGCTCATTCTCAGCACGTTTGCCGGCGCGGCACGGGAATTGATCGAGGCACTGATCGTTAACCCGTACGACATTCCTGCCACCGCGGACGCCATCCAGCAGGCATGGAAGATGAGCGCGGAGGAGCAGGGGGAACGCATGCGCCTGATGCGCCGCACCGTCAAAGAGAACAATGTATATCGCTGGGCCGGGCACTTGCTGAGCGATGTTTCTCGGGTTCGGCAGCATCAGCGCATAGAGGCCATGCGCAAGTCCATGTCGCCGCGCTACGCGAGCTTCATGGATCACATCTGATGCCACGCCCGACAGAACATTCGCGAAAGTACACCGGTTCAGGTAAGGCCGCTTGCGTCTTGCTCGCACTTGAAGGACCGGCTGGGGATATTTCTGGCGAAGGACGCGAAGTATTGATCGTTACCCCGCAAGCAGGGCCTTTTGCGCCCTTCCGGCGGGTACCCGTACTGCCCCGCGCCGGAGCAATCACTTGACTAACCTCGATCTGGGTGTCATCGGCAACTGCACCGTCAACGCGGCGATCGATGCCATGGGCCGAATAGTCTGGTCTTGTTATCCGCGGCCCGATGGCGATCCGGTTTTCTATGCTTTGTTGAACGGCCCCGATCCGTTTGCGCCAACTGCCCGCGGTTTCTGTTCTATTGAAATCGAGAATTTTGCCCGCGCCGAGCAGCGCTACGTCCACAATACGGCTGTCCTGAAAACGATCTTGCATGACACGGGCGGCAATGCGCTCGAAATTACTGACTTTTCGCCGCGCTTTGAGTTGTTCGGCCGCATGTTTTGCCCGGCCTCCTATGTTCGCCGGATCAAGCCGCTTGCTGGCCGGCCGCGAATGCGTGTACGTATGCGTCCTGGTTTTGAGTACGGAACGGTCGTACCTGACCTCACCCGCGGCAGCCACCACATTCGATACGTCTATCCTGGAAAAACGCTGAGGCTGACCACCGATTTACCGATCAGCTACGTGATCGATGAGGCCTGTTTTGTGCTCGATGGCCCCGCCAACCTGATCATTGGCACCGACGAGCCCATTGAAGAGGCGATATCGGGTCTTGCCCGCAGTTTCGAAGAGCGCACCATCCGCTATTGGCGCGAATGGGTTCGTCCGCTGGCAGTTCCGCTGGAATGGCAGGAGGCCGTCATCCGCGCGGCAATCACACTCAAGCTGTGCACCTTCGAGGACACGGGCGCGATCCTTGCCGCGATGACAACGAGCTTGCCGGAAGCCGCCGATACCGGACGAAACTGGGACTATCGCTTTTGCTGGCTGCGCGATGCGTTTTTCGTGATACGCGCGCTGAACAGCCTGTCGGATGTGGGAACCATGGAGAATTACCTGCGCTTTCTCATGAATATCGTGCAGGGCGCGGAATCACAAGGCCATCTGCAGCCGGTTTACGGTATCGCCACCGAAGCAACGTTGACCGAGCGACTCGCGGCGGAGCTGCCGGGCTACCGCGGAATGGGGCCGGTGCGCGTCGGCAATCAGGCATATGAGCACCGCCAGCACGACGTCTATGGAAACGTGATCCTGGCGACGACGCAGGCGTTTTTCGACCGTCGGCTGCTGAAGCCGGCAAACAACACGGATTTTGCCAATCTGGAATGGCTTGGCGCACGGGCGTTGGCACTTTATGATCAACCGGACGCGGGCATGTGGGAGTTACGTACCAAATCGGCAATCCATACCTCCTCAAGCCTGATGTGCTGGGCGGCCTGCGATCGACTCGCGCGCATCGCGACGCGGGTAAACCGGGACGACCGGGCGGCATTCTGGGAGACGCATGCCGGCCAGATCAAGACACGAATTCTTGATGCCGCCTGGAACAGCAAGCGCAACGCCTACACCGCTACATTTGGTGGCGATGAACTCGATTGCGGCGTGCTATTGATGGGCGAGGTGGGCCTGGTCGACCCGGCGGATGCGCGCTGGCTGAGCACGGTCGATGCCATCGGCCGGGAACTGCGCCACGGTGCGCACCTGTTCCGCTATCGTCATGCCGACGACTTTGGCGTGCCCAGGACAGCGTTCACCGCCTGCACGTTCTGGTACATCGACGCGCTGGCGCGCATTGGCCGTGTCGCCGAAGCACGCGAACTATTCAGCACACTGCTCGAACGGCGGAATCCGCTCGGCCTGTTGTCCGAAGACATCGAGATCAGCAGCGGAGAACTCTGGGGAAACTTTCCACAGACCTATTCGCTGGTCGGCATCATCAATTGCGCGACGCGCCTCAGCCTGCCATGGGACAGCGTGCTATAACCCTGTCGCATCAGGCCGCGGCCGCTTGCCGCGCCAAATGTTCCACGTCGGCAATACTCTCATCGCTGTTCGACTCCGACCATTGTTTCAAAAAACGCAGTACGTCGACCGGAGAGCGCAAATGCAGATGCCCGCCGTCCGCAATTCGAGCGCCCACTGCCACCGTCAGTCCCCCGAAACGCGTGCCGGCCGCAAACATGTCCAGATCGGTAACGTCATCGCCAATGACCACGGGCAAGGTACCAGCAAACGGTGGTCGCTGCATGACCGATTCGAGGCCCGTTCCCTTGTTGACGCCGACCGGTTTGATCTCAACCACCCGGTGCCCGGTTAAACAATGCCAGCCGGGCTCGCGTTCGGCGCAGAGTGCAGCCAAGGCATCTGCAAGGGCGCCGGCGGCGGCGACATCGCTGCGCTCGTGCACTGCGATGGCGCTGCCCTTGTCCTCGACAAAGGCGCCCGGATATCCCCGAACGATTTGCGCGACTTCCTGGCGCAATGTCTCGATGGGCATTGCCAACGGGTGATAGTCGATCGCACCGCCGCGACCGCGACGCTCAAGTCCGTGTACGCCGACCGCGGCACCCCGGTACGGCGAGAGAATTCGGTCCATTACGGCAATATTCCGACCGCTCACCAATGCCAGTGCACCGTGCAGCTTATCGTCAAGGCGCTGCAATATTTGCGGCAGCACGACCGGAACCGTTACGGCGTCCGGATGTCCTGCCAATTCCAGTAGTGTGCCGTCAATATCGAGAAAGAGGCTAGGTCGCGCCATTTGATGGTGCCCGTGTCATTCATGGCAGCCTACCACGGCGTGGCCAAACGAAGCAGTGCGGCAACAGGGACAATTCGCAAGCGCAATACCCTCTCATAGTTTGGAAAGGCAAATCGCGTCAAGCTGACCCCTCGTTCCTGCGCGCTTTCCGGACCGATCTGTCCTGTGGCAGCCGCAGAGTGTTGTTCATGTCAAACTCGGCTGGTTTCGCGTTTGAGTATCACGTGTTCCAAACTCTTCGAAAAAAAGTTGCCGATGAATAATGTCCGGAAAAAGTTGTCAAGCACATTCAATAATTTCTTCAACTCGGAAAAATCGAGTGGGATTCTGCTAATCGCCTGCACAGCGGTCTCGCTCTTGATTACAAATTCAGACTCGGGAGAAACCTATCTGCATCTGTGGCAATTGCAAGTCGGCGGCCTCAGCCTGGAGCACTGGATCAACGATGCATTGATGGCGATTTTCTTTCTGCTCATCGGATTGGAACTGGAGCGCGAACTTTATATTGGTGAACTGTCCGATTTCAAGAACGCCCTATTGCCGATTTTCGCCGCAATGGGCGGAATGATCGCACCCGCGCTAATTCACTATTCGCTCAATGCCGGAACGCCGGCGCAGGCCGGGGTCGGCATTCCGATGGCGACCGACATCGCGTTTGCCCTTGGCGTCCTGGCCATTCTCGGCAATCGAGTTCCCGCGTCGTTGAAGGTGTTCGTCGTGGCGTTCGCGGTCATCGACGATCTTGGCGCAATCATCATCATCGCCGCTTTTTACACGACACAGATTTCAGTCTGGTATCTTGCCGGCGCTTTAGGCGCCTGGGGTGTGCTCATTGCGTTGAATCGCGTGTTCCGGATAATGTCGCTCGTTCCTTATCTGCTTGGCGGCGCGTTGATGTGGTTTCTGATGCTCAAGTCCGGCATTCACGCGACCATCGCCGGTGTGATGCTCGCATTCGCCATTCCCTTTTCGGCCAGGGACGACGATGAAGGGTCACCGTCTCACAAGCTCGAACACTTCCTGCACAAACCGGTCGCGTTCATCATTCTGCCGATCTTTGCGCTCGCCAATACGGGCATTCTCGTCGGCGCGGACTGGATGCAAAGTGTGGCCAGCATGAACAGCGTCGGTATCACTGCTGGTTTACTCGTGGGCAAACCGTTCGGGGTGACGCTGCTTTGCTTCATCGCGGTTGGAAGTGGCGTTTGTCAATTGCCGCCCGATCTGAATTGGCGACACGTGCTTGGTGCCGGGATGCTGGGCGGAATCGGCTTTACGATGTCCATCTTCATCACCAATCTCGCCTTTGTCGGCAATGCTGAGGCTATAAACGCGTCAAAGATGGCGATTCTTCTGGCGTCGCTGATAGCGGGAACACTGGGCTTTCTTTGGCTCAGGCTTCGGTGCAAACCGGAACCGAACGAAAGCAAGTTGCCACTGCGGAGCTAAGGCATCCAAAATCTTGTCGGCGGCGCGGCGGCGTTTGGCAAATTACTTTGGATTGCTGGCTGATCGCGCGACGCCCGGCTGTTCGACAGAAGGTGCGGTGGCGCCGGATTTCTTGACTGGCGCATCCGGATGCCAGCCCAGCACCACTAGCATGACAAAGAAACCGATCACGTAGGCCAGCGCGACGTGCCAGCCGTGCTTCAGCCACAGGCCAACTGATTTCGCTTCGGGATACATGCTCGATAGCGCCACGCCGGCCGACGAACCAAACCAGATCATCGAGCCGCCGAAACCGACCGCATACGCCAGAAATCCCCAGTCGTAGCCACCCTGCTTGATCGCCAGTGCGGTCAGTGGGATGTTGTCGAATACGGCCGAGACGAAGCCCAGCCCCAGCGCACTTACCCACGATGCCAACGGCAATTCTTCCACTGGCATCATCGACGCGCAGGTCACCAGCGACAGGAGGAAGATGGCGCCTTTTCCCGCATCGGGCAATAGCTCCCAGTCTGGTCGGCGCAGTGGTATCGAGATCAGAATTGCCACCCACACCGCCACGCCGATGAACGGGAAATGGTCCGCCAGCGCGTTGAATTTCATGTTGACGGTCACGTTAGTGCCAATCGCCAGTACGAGGATTAGCGCGACGATGCCGACGCGCGTCCAGTCCACCTGGGTATGTGCATGGGCGTTCTTGAGAATCGGCGAGAATTTGTGCTGTTGCAGCGAGGCCGGAATGCCGAATATGAGTAGCGCCACGACAGAGGCCACGTAGGCGTCAAAGACCTGTATCGGGTTGACGCCGGATATCCACAACATGGTGGTGGTGGTGTCTCCGACTACGCTGCCGGCACCGCCGGCATTGGAGGCGGCGACGATGGCCGCGAGGTAGCCGATGTGCACCTTGGCCCGAAATAGTTGATGTGCCATCGCGCCGCCGATCAGCGCTGCGGCGATATTGTCCAAGAACGCTGACAAGACGAACACCATGACCAGCATCACGAAGGCACCCTTCCAGTCGTCCGGCAGGTATTTTGGCAGCACCACCGGTATGTGGCTTTTCTCGAAATGCCGCGACAGCAATGCAAAACCCATCAACAGGCACAGCAGATTGGTGAGGATCACCCACTCGTGGCCCATGTGCGATACCCACCCGGACACGCCGGGCCCGAACTTGAATCCAGTGAAGGCGATCTTGTACAGCGAAATGATGGTCACACCGATGAGCGCGATACGCAGGGTGTGGGCGTGAAACAGGGCGACCCCGAGAAGGGTCAGGCCAAATAGGATGAAGTCCACCGGAATGCCGGCAACGCGGTAAAGGTCCGGCGAATAGTGCGGTGGCGCGGTTGTCTGCGCCAGGGCCAGCAGGGGCAGGTGCAGGACAGCGAACAGGACCATGGTGCGCAACGTGAAAAGGCGGGACGCAAATCGATGCATGCTTGCTCCGGGATCGATATGGATTCGGGTGGCTGGATTGGCTACGGGATCAGGATGACGTGCACCCGGTACGGGCCGTGCGCACCGATCACGATCGTCTGTTCGATGTCGGCGGTACGTGAAGGCCCAGAGACAAAAAACACCGCGCGCGGCGGCTCGCCGATTTCCGTGCGCATCAGCGCGAACGCATCTTCCATGGTGGCGACCATGCGCGACTTCCGTGCGACACAGATGTGCGTTTCCGGCAGCAACGCGGTGACCTTGGGCGTGGCGGGTGACCCCAGCAGCAGCAGGCTGCCGGTCTCGCCGACCGCGCAAAAGCAGCCGGTGAACCCGATCAGGTCATCGCCATTGGCGGGGCGGTCGTCGAAGGCAATGCCGGCGCTTACCCAATCGAGGTCGGCGAATTCGTGCCAGCCCGCGCAGCGCGCGGTAAGCCCATTGGCGGCGACATAGCGCGCGACTTCTTTGGGCACCTCCGCCGGGCCATCCACTTCCGCCGTGGTGGTTTGCACGCGCGCGCACTCGCCGATGAAATGGCGCAGCGGATCGTCCGCGGCAATCGACGGCAGCGGCCCGCACTGGTGTTGCGCGATATGCGCGCGAACGGCGTCGAACTCGCTTTCCGTGGTGAGGCCGCTGCGGCCGGACTGACTGCGGATCCGGGCGAGGATGTTGTCGCGCGCGCTCACTTGCCGGTCTTTCGTGCCGCATACAACTCGCGAAACGTCCTGCCCTGCGGCGCCGGCATGTCGCGGCCGTCGGTCCAGCCGTCGATGCCGGGCAAGGAATGAATCAGCTTGTCCTTGCCGCCAATCCAGGCGGCCACCCGCGCGCCGATGCGCGAGGCCAGCGAATACAGGGCCGGGCGCTGGACGAAGAACGCCCACACGCTCATCACGAAGCGTTCGCCGAACGGTCGCAGCTTGCCGTCGAACTGGCGCTCGCGCCACTTGCGCATCAGGTCGGGCAACGGAATCTTCACCGGGCACACCACCTGGCACTCGCCGCAGAAAGTCGCGGCGTTCGGCAGGTCGCCGGCGTTCTCGATTCCCACGTAGGTCGGTGTCAGCACCGCGCCCATGGGTCCCGGATACACCCAGCCGTAGGCGTGGCCGCCGACGTTCTGGTAGACCGGGCAGTGATTCATGCAGGCGCCGCAGCGGATGCAAC